>SLAD01000288.1 GCA_007126995.1 Kiritimatiellia bacterium
CCGATCGATCCAGCGCGACGCCCCTTATATTCGGACCCGATGGCTTGCGCCGCATCCTCGATCACCGGCAAACCATGCCGCCCCGCAATCGCCATGATCGGATCCATATCGGCCATCAAGCCATAGAGATGCACGACCATGATCGCCTTGGTCTTGTTCGTGATACAGGCCTCTAGCAGGTCGGCGCGCAGATTATAGGTTTCCGGATCAATATCGACGAACACCGGACGGGCCCCGGTGCGTGCGATTGAGCCGGCAGTCGCAAAGAACGTGTACGGGGTTGTGATTACCTCGTCACCCGGCCCGATATCCTCTGCCATCAGCGCCATCAGCAAGGCGTCCGTGCCCGATGAGACGCCGCACCCATGGGCCGTCTGCGAATAGGCCGCGACCGCTTCCTCGCAAGCCACCACTTCGGGCCCCAAAATGAAATATTGAGACTCAAAAACCGCTTTAACGGCTGCGTCGATTTCCGGTTGAAGCGCGCGGTATTGGGCCTTGAGATCCAGTAACGGTACGTTCATGACGTTCTGCATCCTTCCGTGGGATCATTTAAGCAGAAGACGCAAGACAGAGCTATCCCATATGTGTTGCGCTCGATCACGAAAGTGGCGCATTTTTTTAATCCGGCGCTCCATGAAAGCGCGTTCCGGATCGCGGGGTGCACCATTACCGCGCTCAATATAGGCTTCGCTATCTTCCAACAAGGTGTCGGTCGTTTCCATGCGACGTCCAATCAAGTCCAACAGCGCTCGCCGGATGATGCGGCCAAAATCGTCGTTGGCTTCGTAGTGATCCTTCCGCTCACCTTTGATCCATACTTGGCGAACGGCCCCCCACTGCTCCAATTGACGCACCGACATGCTGGCTGAGCCCTTGCTGATCTGAAGCGCTTGGGTAAGATCATCCAGCGTTTGCGGTTCAGGACTAAAATAGATATGTGCAAAGCTCTGCCCGATAACGCGCCCAATCCCTATGGACTGCGTGATTTGCCCGGCGCGCTCGATAAAGCGCTGCCGCAAGGCCTCTAATTCAGACGACATAGCCAAGGTGCGACAGACTTCGTCCCCGTCAGTTCCCAAATCGGCTGAAAACCTACCTGATCGACCCATTGCTGATGGAGTTCGTTCAATCCGTATTGAACATATTGACAAACAGGTCGCGCGTCAAGCCGCTCAGGGGTCGCGCAATTGTTGATTCAGCCAGCGGATATTGCTGCGCACAACCGGCTCTCGGCCAGCTCCGGCGCGACGCGCCCGGGTAAACATCTCGAGCGCCTCCTCGTAGTATCCCATCTGGCGCAACTGCAGTCCGAATTGGATATGGAAGAAGGTAAACATGGGCGCATGTTCCACCGTTCGACGAAGATATTGCAGGGAGAGCTCTTCGTTGCCTAAGAGAAAATGAGTGCGGCCGAGGCCGTACACGGGATTCATGTCATACGGGTTGAGCGCGTGGGCTCGATAATAATACGCCAGCGCTTGCTGCAGCTTTTGCTCTTTTAGTTCCGGCTCCCGAATCCAAAAGGCACGACGACGCTGCAGGTCCCCCAAGTGCAAATGCGGCTCCCAGAAGCCGGGATCGATGCGAGCCGCCATGCGATACTTCCGCTCGGCCACGCCGTAAGGATCGGACGCCAAAAGGTTCACATTCTCGACATCGTCCTCGGCCAAGCGCACCAACGAACCCGCAACGGCATACTGAAGCGAGACCAGCAGCGCCCAGCCAGTCAACATCAGCAGCGGAACATACAGCCACCAGCGCGCTTTGGCAGGCAGCGCATGGGTCGAGATCAAATCGGAGCGACACAGACCTCCCATCGTCACCCCACCAAAGAGCACGAGTAAATGAACCAGCGACAGTACGTGCAGATTAAAATCGAAAATCGCATGCCCCAACGCAGCCACCACCGCGCCAACAAACCCGGCGGTCAGACAAATGTCCCGGCTCAGCTCCGCTTTGAAGAAACTCCGCAAACAATGGTAAAGGATACTGGCCACTACCAGCAACATGATGATCAAGCCAACCAGTCCGTATTCCGACCACAATTGCAGGTATTCGTTATGTGTGTAATCAACCCAAATGTTAGTTTCCCAGGTTTGATAGGGCGAATAGCGCCACCTATAACTGCCCGGACCAAACCCGAGAATGGGGGCATCTTGGATCATTACCAGGGTATCGCGCCAGGTATCGATACGCCACCCTGCCGACCCCTCAACATTAATGGCCTCCTGGATACGTTGTTGGAACATGGGCGAGGCGGCCCAAACGCCTCCCAGCAATGCACCGCCTAGTAATGGCAGAGCAATCAGTGTGATCAAGAAAGCCCGCACACTTTTGCGCGCCATGATCAAGAGCAGGACGACCGGCACCCCCAGTGCGGTTCCAACCCAACCGCTGCGTGATTCAGAGAGGTATAGCACCGGGAGACAAAGCAGTATACTATAGCCGCTAAAGATGCGCAGAAAGGCACCAGCAGCGGGCATCAGGAGCAGACCAAGAGCCATGCAAATCATGGTACCCATATAGGCGCCCAGGTAGGCTGGCGCGCGAAAGGTTCCGCTGGCGCGCATGCCGTACTGCTCGTGTCGCGGCATATTTAGCACCATGTTACTACCCTGAACATGTTGCACGATGGCGTATAAGGCCACCAGCGCACCGAGGAACAGTGGCACAAACATCAGAATACGCCAGCGCCCAAATCGCGACGCCCACTCGGTCCATGCCCAGTAAGCCCCGACATAACTGGCCAACTTCAGCAGCTCGATCTTGGCCTCATACGGGACCGAAGCGAGCGGGATGGAGATTGCCGTATACAGCATCATCACCAAGAGCAGCAGGCCGCCTGGCGGTACACGAAGTTCGTTGATCTGCCGATCAAGGATCGGACGCAACAGATAGAGGGCAATCCCCAAAAACACGAACACCATGATACTGCCCATCGACCAGGCTCGCACAGCGCCAAACAGCACGATGCCGACAGTAGCCGGCAGCAGCAGCAGAATCATGGAGGCCCACTCGTAAACGGACCGGCGCGTCGACAACGGGGGTGGCCGACGGCCACGCCGGTTGCCGCGCATGGGGGTTGGCGAAGGAATCGCAGAGCTAGAATATGCTGCGTCGGACAATGATCACGTCACCCGCTTTAACGGGAAGATCCTGATCCGGGTTTTGCTCCATTTGGCGTGCATTTTCCAGGATCGTTTCCCCATCTCGAATAATCTCCACCCGGCGCGGATTGGCAAATTCAGTGTACCCCCCCGCAGCAGCGATGGCTTGCAACACGGTCATGCCGCCGGTCAATGGATATCGCCCGGGCTGACGGACTTCACCGCGGACAAAATAGCTTTGCGTGGGCAGAATCACGTTAACCGTGATTTGGCGGTAGATCTGCTCGTTGATATAGGTGTCATGAATCTCTCGTCGCAACTCTGACACCGTCAGGCCCGCCGCTTGAATCGCAGGAATATAGGGCAAGGTAATCGTCCCTTCATCCGCAATCACGTATTCATAATTGGCCGGCTCAGGGATCCCCCTTAAATAGATTTGTACCGGATCGCCGGGTTGAAGCCGATACCCGCGCGCCGGGCGCATGCGCAGCTCCGGCTCAGGCGTAATGCGATCACCGAACGTCTCAACTACTGCAGGGGTGGTCGGGTTTTCGGTCCGGCTGCCGGGGACGCGCGCAGCCGGTTGGCCCGTTGTGCCCAACGGATCGCCCGCGAATAGCGTCGTTCCGGCTTCCATGTGCGGCGGGGGCGCCGGCTCTGGCTCATCATTACCACCCCAGCGAAAGAATCGACGCCGACTCTCGGACGGCTCCTCTTCCACAGCAACCTCCTCTACCGATCGCCGCGATCGCGATGACGGCTCTCTCTCGCGTCGCTGGTCCGCTTCGGGCGCAACACGTCGTGCGGAGGGATCAACCCGCTCAAGACGATCCTGCGGTGCCAGCGCCGTGGCGGGATCAAAGACGAAAGGCTGAGGATTTGACGAGCGGCAGCCGACAGGCAAAAGCGACAACGAAACAAGCAGCGCAAGACACAGACCACGCCACAGTGTGGAAGTACTGAAAAACATACTGAACCTACTCAAAGAATTAAAACGCATCAACCTTCTCGCGCCGTGTCGTCTCCACTGCGGCTCTTTCACTCGGCGCCGTATCCAGTTGGGTGTCACCATAAGAATAATAGGAATGATAGTAATAATAATAATCATCCCGCATAATATTAATATTGTTGAGCACCACACCAACGGCATTGGCGCCGACATTATCCAAAATACGCCTGGCCCGAGATGAAACCGTTCGAGGATACTTACGATATTGGACAACCAGCAGCACGCCGTCCATTTCGCTGGCCAGAATAGATGCATCACTCACGCCGACGATCGGCGGCGAGTCAAACAAGACATAATCGTAGCGGGCTTTCAGATTTTTCACCAACTCGCGCATCCGCTGGGCATCAAGCAAGCCTACCGACGAGCGAGGCAGCTTGCCACTGCTCAAGAAGTGCAGGTTCGGCACGCTGGTCGGCTTGATGGTCTCTTCAATCGGCACGTCGCGCAACAAGACATTGGTCAGCCCAAAATTATTATTCATGCCAAGGAACGTGTGCTGAACCGGTCGCCGCAAATCGGAGTCCACAATCAGCACCTTTTCGCCCATCTGAGCGCAGACATACGCCAAATTAAACAAGGTCGTCGACTTCCCTTCACCAACGCCGCCACTGACAAAGGTGAACGCTCCACCCTTCATGCTCTTGTTCGTAAACTGCAGATTCGTGCGCAGCACCCGATAGGCTTCAGCATGGGGACTCTCCGGTCCTTCCTCGATTAAGGGGCGTACCTTTTGCGGGATAATGCCTAGCACTGGCAGCCCCAAGTGCTGCTCGACATCATCCACCGTCTTGACAGACGTATCTAAATACTCAATGAAATAGGCCAAGCCTACGCCAGCCAG
>SLAD01000033.1 GCA_007126995.1 Kiritimatiellia bacterium
CATGTTCCCATCCGGCGGAGCAAAGACATTCCTGTCCTTGCAAAAGGGGAGCACACGAGGATTAAGGAGCCCTGCTCCACTAATCGTTTCCTTTGCGGGGCGGCCTGCGTTACCGTGTCGGCATGTTGCGCGGTTCTCTATGGTTAATGCTTTTCGTTTGGTCCACGGCGTTATCGACGCTGGCCGACGCCCGCTCGTTCACCTTATCGGATCAATATGGCGTCGAACACTCGATTGCGTTTCCGTTGGACCGGCCGATGGTGTTGTTGATCGCGGATCGCGCCGGTTCCGAGCAACTGGACGATTGGCTGGTTCCGTTGGCGGAACACTATGCCGATGAGCTGCTCATTCAGGGCGTTGCGGAACTTTCCGCGGTCCCGCGCCTACTGCGCCCGATGGTGCGGGCATTGTTCCGGCAAGATGAAGCGGCACCGGTACTGCTGGATTGGACGGGCGACGTGGCGAACGGCTTTGGCGCGCGGGCGGACGTAGCCAACGTCTATCTGCTGGCGCCGGACGGCGAAATCCTGCATCGGGTGAACGGAGCCTTTACGACGCCGGCCTGGCAGGCGCTGCGCGCGGCGATCGACGCATCCATACGGCGTCCAGCGCCACCAGCCCCAAACCGATAGCGCCCGCCAGCCACATGCCCGAGCCCAACGCGATCAGGGTGAAGAAGAGGATAATGCTGAGACCCAGCCAGCGCGCCAGCGGGTTCGGTTCCGCAGGCTTACGGAAGATCGCAAAGAGGATCAGGCTGACCAGATACCAACCAGCAAAGTTGGTCCAGGGAATGTCGTAGTAAAGTCCCCCTTCCACCCAACTCCAGAAGTTCAACGTATGCGCGGCCAGCGGATCGATGATGAGATCAATCGACGTCAACCAGAGCGCTGCTCGCCACGGACAACGGACGCGCATTTGCCGCACATAGGCAAACAGCAACAGCCAGGCTGCGGCCAGTACGAGTGGCACACCGAACAGCTTGGGGAAGAGCACGGCGGTGTATTCGTAGACGCCGAACGGGAAACCGGTGGCGACGCCAAGCACCTCCACGCTGAAGCCGATCAGGCCCGCGACTAGCAAGACAGTTCGCTCCGAGACGGGCGCGTAGGCGATCAACAGAATCGCCGCCACAGTGAGATACATCGGCGCGGTCCACGCCACATCGTCCGGCGGTCCGCCCATAAACAGGTACGAGGCCACGCCGCCCGCCCAAAGCAGGCCGTAAAAGGCGATCAATCCCCAACGAATAAGCTCTTTAACCTTCATGCTGTAACACCAATCTGGCGGTTATGTCCGCCGACATTAATACCGTGGGCGTGCCGCCACCCGGATGGGTGCTGCCGCCGACGTAATACAAGCCCGGCCAACGCTTGGAGCGGTTGGCCGGACGCAGAAACGCGCCGCGCCAGCCGTGCGAAACCTGCCCATAAATGGCGCCGCCCGGCATGCCGTAGCGCTGCGCGATGTTTTTCGGCGTCCACACGGTCGATACCGCAACATCGGCAGTGATGTCGGGGAAACCGGATCGACTTAACCGATTAAAAACGCGGGCGCGCGCTTCCGCAATCATCGCGTCGTCCCAAGCATCGTGCTCATTCGCGGGCGCATTCGCCATCACAAACATGACTTCGCCGAACCCGGGCACCATGCTGCGATCACTGCGGCTGGGCATATTGATGTACACGGTGGGATCGTCCGGGAACTGTCGCTGATCAAACAACTGACGGAATTCGGTGCGATAATCGGCGGAGAAAAAGACCTGATGATGCGGTTGGTCCGGTCGCGTGGATTTAAGACCGAACAAGAAGATTAGCCCAGACATGGAGCGTTGCGGCTCGGGCAGCGGTTGTACGTCGGGCAAACCCAAGAGCGTATCGGTCCACGAGGCGTCGCCGTTCATAACGACGGCGTCCGCTTGGATCTCTTCGCCACTCGCGAGGCGCACGCCGGTCACCCGTTGCTGCTCGCGCGTGATGCCGGTCACCGGCGAATTCAGGTGGCAGCGCACGCCGCGTTCCTCGCCCAGCGCCAGCAACGCTTCGACGATGCGATAGAGTCCCCCTTGTACGTGCCACCCTCCGAAGGCGTATTCCACGAACGGGATAACCGCGAGGGTGGCCGGCGACTGGTACGGCGACGAGCCGACGTAGGTCATGTAGCGGTTGAATAGTTGGCGCAGATGCGGGCTGCGGATGTAGTGCTGCACGGTGCGGGCATAGTTGCCCCACCCGCGTCGAATCGGCATATCGCGCAGCGCACGGCTGCTGTCCCGGTCGGGCGGCTCGAAGGGGGAACGCTTGAAGAAGGTCGCCTGCGAGACATTGAAGAGTTTTGCGCCCAGCGCCATGAACTCCAGAAATCCAGAGGCGTCGCCACCTTCCAACTCGCGCACGGTGCGCAGCCAGTCGGGCAGGTCACCGCTGTGCACGAAGTGAGTGCCGTCGTCATAATGATAAGACGCAATCGGTTCGACGCGATGCAGGGCGAGATGATCGTGGAGGGAGCTGCCAGCGGCGGCGAACAACTCTTCGAACACCCAAGGCATGGTGATCAGGGAAGGGCCGGTATCGAATCGATAGCCCTCTGACGTCCAGCGATTCATTTTGCCGCCGGCAGAAGCGGATTGCTCGTGGATGTCGACCCGCCAACCTTGCGCTGCAAGGCGCAAGCCCACGCCCAAGCCACCCAGACCGGCGCCGATCACGACCGCTCTTTTCGCACCGCCGCTCATGAGGCTTTCCACTTGTAGTTGCGTCCGCGCCAAGGCACGCCGGCCCCGCGCCGACATTTGTGTCGCGAGGCCAGCGCCACGGCGATCAAGCCGCATTCCGTCAGCGGATGAAACAGGATGGCGGGCAGGGAATAGCCGAAGCGGATCGCTTGCAGCAGGCGGCTGCCGAGGATCGCCGCCACCATTAACCAGGACATCAACAGCCAACCGCCGGTGAAGAGCGATACCGGTGCGAGCACGAACGGCACAATGAAAAAGACGATATGGAATAACAAGAAAAGCCAGAAGTTCACTTCATGCCGGAACGCCGGATAGAAGATTTTTTGAAATCCGTTCCATAAGCTAGACCATGAATCATACATGCGTACACGTACAACATCCTGGCCATCGAGACAAATGCCGCGCAAGCCGTGGGCCCGCCAGGCGCGCGCCAGGGCCGTGTCCTCGAACAGTTCCGGCTTCACCAGTTCATGGCCCCCGATGCGCTCGTATTCTTCGCGGCGCATCAGGATGCAAGCGCCATGCGCGAGACCTAGCGCCGGCATTTGTCGTTTCAGTGATAGCGGCGCGGGAAACAGGGTGAAGACCACGAAGTTCAGCATGGGCATGCAGAGTTTTTCCCAGACTCCTTCCATCACCAAGCCCGGCCAACAGGAGAGGAAAGTCACATTATAACGTTTCGTGTCGGCCAGCATGCGCGCAACGGCATCCGTTTGTAATCGGGTGTCGGCGTCCTGGAAGAGCAGCCAATCGCCGCGGGCGGCGCGGGCCAGTTGGCGACAGGCAAAGGGTTTGCCGCACCAGCCTTCCGGCAAGGGTTCAGCGGACACAACGCGAACGCGAGGATCAGCGGCGGCGACACGGGCGATTTCGTCGCCCGTGCGATCCGTGGAATGGTCATTGTAGATCAGCACTTCAAAAATCCCGGGCGATCCGCGTAGTGCTTGCTCAATGGCCGCCGCGATGTGCGCTTCCTCGTTGCGGGCCGGGATCAGCAGGGACACGGTTTCCTTACAGTCTTCGCTGGGCCGTGCGGGCAAGCCCGGCCAGCAACGCATGCTGTAGAACATCAATGCGAAGAGACCGAGGTGGAGTAAGGCGAATAGAATCCAGAAAAACATGCCGCGATGAAATCGGAAACCAATAGACTTGAGAAGACAAAAAACAACCGTACACTCTGCCCCATGTTTGACCTGAAAACCTATATGACCGAGCGCGCGGACTGGATCAATCAGGCGCTGGACCGCACGCTGCCCCCGCCCATGGAGCACCCGACCGGGCTGCATGAGGCCATGCGCTACAGCCTGTTCATTGGCGGCAAACGCATTCGGCCCATTCTATGCATGGCCGCTGCTGAAGCGGTTGGGGGCACGGCCGAAGCAGCATTGCCGATTGGTGCGGCGTTGGAATGCCTGCACACGTATTCATTGATTCATGATGATCTGCCCGCGATGGACGATGACGATTTGCGGCGCGGGCAACCGACACTGCACAAAGTATATGGCGAGGCGAATGCGATTCTGGCTGGGGACAGTCTGTTGACGCTCGCCTTCGAGATTTTGGCGCAGCAACCGCAGGGAGCGCAGCTTTCGCTAGAACTGGCGCAAGCAGCCGGTAGCCGGGGACTGGCGGGCGGGCAGTTCGAGGATTTGGCCGAGGAACGGCAGGCGCAGAATCGCGAACATTTGATGCGCATCCATGCGAACAAAACGGGCAAACTGATTCGGGCCGCCTGTCGGATGGGCGGCATCAGCGCCAACGCGACTGCGACGCAACTGGAGGCGCTGGGGCGCTATGGCGAGGCGATCGGCCTGGCCTTTCAGATCGCGGACGACATTTTGAACGTCACCTCGACGCAAGAGGTGTTGGGGAAATCGGTCGGCAGCGATGCCCGACGCGAGAAGATTACCTACGTGGCGTGTATCGGCATAGAGGCGGCCCAAGCCGAGGCCCGTGAATTGGTGAAGCAAGCGATCACGGCATTGAATGCGCTGCCCGGCGACACGGAACCCTTGCAGGCCTTGGCCCATTACGTCGTGGATCGCCTGATGTAACGGGAGCGGTGGGGCGAATCCTCTGGATGAGCCGCCAAGACGCGGCCTAAAATCCCCGCAGGGGCTCGGGGAAGGCCGCCGGTGAGGGCGCGATGTCTAGCAGGCGTGCGACGGTGGCATGCATCTGCAGTCCGTGCACACGCCCCAGATCGATGCCGCCGA
>SLAD01000239.1 GCA_007126995.1 Kiritimatiellia bacterium
ACAAACCGCTAGGCCTGTCCCACACCTACTTCCTCAATCGCAGCTCACCGTTATCCCCCACCCCGCCGCCGATGGTGTTGCGCGTCAAAGGGGAGCCGCTGCATATCCCTCTGCTGATTCAATCGATCAAGGGAATCTACAGCACGGCGTCGGACATGATGAGATTCATTCGTTTGCTGATGCAGGGAGAAGTGTTCGAAAAACCTGAGACCCTCGAGGCCATGATGAGCGGCTGGCGACGATTCGGGTTTCCGATGGACAAGGCCGCACTGCGATCACCCAACTGGCCGATCGAATACTCACTGGGGCTGATGCGCTACCGCGTGCCGCGCCCGTTTACGCCCTTTGCGCCCATCCCCGCCGTGTTCGGCCATACGGGCTCTACAGGGTGTTGGCTCTTTTACTGTCCTGAGCTGGATGCGACGCTATCTGGTTCAGTGGAAGATGCAGCAGGCGGTCCGGTGCCCTTCCAGAACGTGCCCAAAATATTGCGGCTACTGTCCCAACTTGCGTAGCTGCCCCATACTTGAGCGGCTAACGTGTTTCGGGACAAATCGATTCATGCCGTAGCCACCGTCGTTAGACGGTGGATGACCTTATCGAGCGAACAGAATCTACGTCCTAACCCGCCGCAGGCGGGCAGGCAGGACGCAGCTCCCAGCTAAACGGCTCTAGTTTCGGGCGGAGGCCCGGATTCTCAGGAAAAGGCGATCGGCATCTTCCGTATCCACGGAAAAAGTGGCACGATCGCGGGTCGCGCCGGCGATTTCTTCGGCGGTCACATTTGCCTCAAATGCGTCCAGATCCGTGGCGGTTTCCACCACCGTCCTACGTGGGCGTGGTGAACCGAACTGCGCCTCGGCAATCAACTCGCCTCCATTTACCGCCATGCCATCGATCTCAACGGGGATTCCTTGCGCGTAGAGATCGGACTCATCAATCAGCAGGCCGAAATAGCGGAATGAGCTGTATTCGGCATTAAACGGTATCTGAAGGCTTTCACCTGCCTTCAGATGAAACGGATTGGGCAACCAGACCGTATTCGAATTCATATAGGTATCTTTAATCGTGACCGTTTGGAATGCAGAGGCGGCGATATTATCCGCACGGACAACGACGCGAAACTGCGTGGTTGACGGTAGCGGCGTGACAGCAAAAGGTCTGAACGCTTTAATAATATAAATTTTGCCTGCAGGAATGGTGTAGGAGGTTGGGGCACCCCCAGTGCCGTTCGAACTCAGAAAGACATTGAATGGGACAACCTCTGCTCGAGCAGAAAAGGCAAGCAATAGGGCTGTGAATAGGGTAGCGCGAAAGTTCATTAGTTTCCTCCTTGGCAATGTGACTTCACGTTCCGAGTGTATTCGTAAGGCAAAATCATGAGTCGCTCAAGAAAAATGCCGGGAGATCACTAGAACCTCAGGGGGGCTGATTCGAGGAGGCAGCACACTACAGGCATTTTCGCTGGTATTCGTGATGCTCAGGCGATTACCTTAATACTCTGCATGGGCGAATCATGAGTAAGGCTTCAAGAGCTCAGAGCTTCAAATGGATTGGGCTGATCGCGGCAGCGATTTTGCTCCTATCGGCGGGCGTGGTGATCGGTTGGCGGGTGGCCTTGAGCGCCTACCAGCGCAATGTCGCCTTTTTCACCGGCGGGCTGGCGGCCTCGGAAACGCATATCCAAGAGATGGACACCATGCGCGTTTATTTCGAAGGCCCTCCCGAGACAGCGCTCTGGGCGCTTGAACGACTGTTGCTCACGTATTATCGCTATCATGACTTGCGGGGAGAGCATCCCGGACTGATGAGCGAAACGTTCAATATGACACGTGGGATGACGCACGCACGAATTGCCAATGTCCACGCCTCCATCGGCCAAACGCGCCAATACGAGGACCATCTGGCGCACGCCTTGAACTTGACCGGGCACAAATCCGAAGCGGAGCTTTTTCGTATACTCGAACTGCATGATCGGGCTTGGCGTTCAAAACTCAATCAATCCCGCTAGCTGCGGTATACGCAGGAGCCGATCGCGCTATAGGCCATCAGTTGTTGATGCGGCGAGGGGCGTATGGTGAGGCTGATTTGTGAAGATGAGTCAAGCCGATCACTTATAGGCCGTTGCGCCATAACGTGTTTTATCTCCTTCCTATCTGCTTTCGATCTGAATTTTCCCGGATGTCACTGTTCATGGATTTTCAGGACGATGTTCCGTCTATCATGAAGTTCGCCCGGTTATGACAGCGCTTTTGCAATGGGCGAGAGGTTGGTCTGTTTGGTATAGGCCATGGGATATCGCACCGGCGGATCGCCTCACCAACATGTCTTGCCCGACAAACCCTTGGCCTGCTACCGTCAGCCAGTTGGTGAGCGCCACATTTGGTGGGTGACTGTATGAGAATATCAGCCTGTATTGTAACTAGCTTAAGAGTCGATTTGACGCCGGCGATTCGGAGTCTATTAGCTCAGTTTGACGAGATTATCGTTGTCGGTCACGCTGTTGCGTCATCAACGGAGATGGCGGGGTTTGACTGTTGGAAAACACAAAGCGACAGCGATAAAGTCAAGCTGTTGACCTGTGAACAACCTCAGCAATCGTACAAAAGAATGATGGCATTCGAGTCAACAGAGGCCGATGTTATTTATTTTATCGATGATGACGCAATCGCGAAGGAAGACGCCTATCAACAGATTGAATCTGTCTTCAGCAGTGACGAGATTGGACTGATTACGGGCCCTTCATTGCTTCCGGCGGAGGCATCGCTGTGGCAACGCGTAGCGCAAATGGCTGTGGCCAATAATCCCATTTCTGGGCCTCGTTACGGGCGTCACGCTTTCGACGATGATGTGATCAGTTCCCGGGTAATCGGTTGTAATATGGCGGTGCGAAAAGATGCGCTGTCCGGCTTTAGCCCGGAGGTCCTGCCCTCTTATGGCGAAGAGTGGGCTTTAGCAGAATACGTTAAGGCGCAGGGATATCGGCTCGCCTACAATCCGAACCAGATCGTGTATCATGCCCCGCATGGATTCATGGCTCACTCCCGACAAGTTTATCGGTGGGGGAAAACCAGCACGATAACAGGAGCGGGAAATATCGATCCTGCTAACGTGTTGTACCCTCTGGTGATCGTGTGGTTCGGGCTTCTCTGGGGGACGGGCAGACTCGTCGCTCGCCGGTCGAATAAGAACAGGCAAGGTGTCAGGTGATGAGCAAACGGGCGATATTTGATCAAGACTGAAGACAGAGCCGCATCTCACGCGTTGCCTCCGTATCGGAATTCGAGTGCGATGTGAGGGCTACAACATGAACTACGAAGAGGCGGTGCAGAGCATCTGGCGCCAAACGGGAAGCGCGTCGGCTGATGAGGCGGGACGGCTGAAAGAGATGATCCGTTACGCCACGCTGGCACCGTCCGGGCACAACACACAGTGCTGGCGGTTTCGGCTCGGAAACCGCTCAGTTGCAATCCTGCCGGATTGGTCCCGGCGCACACCGGTCGTTGACCCCGATGACCATCATCTTTTCGTGTCGCTGGGCTGCGCTGCCGAGAACCTTGTCCAGGCGGCCCAGGCATTCGGTTACACGTGCCATGCGGAATCCAGTCCCGCAACCGACGAAGAAATACGGATTACGCTGGATCGATCAAAGCCGGCAGAATCGCCGCTTTTCGAAGCCATTCCGCATCGACAATGCACCCGAACCGACTTTGATGGGAAACCGCTGGCCCCGAAAGAGCTGCGCCTGCTCGAAGCGGCCGGCACCGGAAAGGGTGTTACGGCCATGCTCCTGACCGAACGCGAGGCCATGGAAGAGGTGCTTGAATATGTGATTGAAGGCAACCGGATGCAGATCAATAACCCGGCTTTTGTGAATGAGCTGGAGCATTGGATTCGCTTCAGTGATGGGGAAGCGATCCGAACCGGGGATGGGCTGGCGGCCCGAGTGACCGGAAATCCTTCGTCTCCGCGCTGGCTGGGGAAGCGGCTATTTCGCGCCGTCTTTCGGGTGAAACCGGAGAACGACAAATATGTCCGTCACATCCGCAGTTCGGCGGGGATCGCCGTGTTTGTCTCGAACATCGATGACAAGCAGCACTGGGTTGAGACCGGCCGTTGTTACGAGCGCTTTGCTTTACAAGCGACCGCACTGGGCATTCGGAACGCCTTTATAAACCAGCCGGTCGAGGAGTCCCGTCTTCGCCGCACATTCGCTGAGGCCCTCGGGCTGGGTGGCCGGAGACCCGATCTCGTCATCCGCGTCGGCCGGGGAAAGGAGATGCCGAAATCACTGCGGCGTCCGGTCGAGTCGGTGTTGGTGTGAAAGCAATCCGAGCAACAGAACCAGGTGCGCACATCTGAACTGTCCGTTGTGCGAATGAGGGCAGATTCCCCTGTCCGCCGGGCCCGCGGTAGTGCCTGAGATTTTTTGGTACCGCTCGAAATGACAACCAGCGTAATTAGTGGTACCGTCCATGAGTATGGAGCAACTGTCATCTCAACAACGCGTGAGCGACATGAAGAGAATCTTCATCGTATTTGTTGCGGCTGCCTTGCTAGTGGGCTGCGACTACACGGTGCCTTTGGTCGAAGATACTGGCCTGCCTATCGATTCCGCATTCGTGGGGACCTGGCAGCGAATTGACGATAAGCGCCCGAATATGCGCCTGCTGGTGTTGCCGATGAGCGAGCAGGAATATCTCGTGATGTTCACGGCAAACGCTGATAATGCCCTGTTTGCCCGCGCTTTGCTTTGGCATGGAGAGGACACCACTTTGGCGCAACTGGATTGGTTGGGAACTGGCCGCGGCAAGCTGCCGGAAGACGACCGCACCTTTCAGTACGCGGCCTACAAGCTGGATGAAGACACCTTGACGATCCGCCTCCTGAATCCTCGTGTTGTCCCGCGTGACATCACTTCGTCCGACGGCCTGGCC
>SLAD01000269.1 GCA_007126995.1 Kiritimatiellia bacterium
GGTGATGTAAACAGGGACGGCAAGCCCGACATCATGATATTCAATCAGGGTAATCAATCCAACCGGTTATTCTGCAATAACAGTGACGATGACAACAACTGGATTGGCTTTCATCTTGTGGGCCGGTCCAGCAACCATTCGGCAATTGGTGCCCGTGTATCCGTTAAGGCGGGTGGTGTATGGCAGACCCGGTCACTGCTCCCTGTGGGCGGTTTTGGAAGTCAGGGTACATCGCGCATCCTATTTGGACTAGGCCGTTCGGCTGCCTTGGACAGCCTTGTCATCAACTGGCCATCCGGGTACCGGCAGGTGGTTGCAGATGGTATGGCTGTTAATACCTATCATACCCTGCTGGAAGAAGATGCTTCCGTACTGTATGGGACTACCTTCCATGACAAGAACAACAACGGGATTTGGGACGAAGGGGAACCGTTGACAGGAAACATCCGGATGGTACTGAAAGAAACAGGCCAGTCACTGAGCAGCGATGCCAATGGCGGATTCGTTACACGCCTCAACAGCGGAAAGTACACCCTGGTGCCGGCCGGTCACAAGAACTGGTATGTTTCCGGAAATACGACCGTATCGGTACCTCCGGGTGCCGACAGTGTGTTTGTACCGGTACCGCTGAGGGCATTGTCCAACGGGTACGATTTATCCGTTTCCTTTGCTACGACTGCCTGGCGGCGCGGGTTTACAAACGAAACGATTGTCAGGATAAGCAACGATGGTACATCCGATGCTCTGGACGGAGAGCTTGAAATGCGTTATCCCGAAGAAGGATATGTTGTCGGCTCCACAGGAGAATATGCCGTATCCGGCAAAAGACATACCTGGCGCCTTCCGGCGATCAGGCCCGGTGAGACCATTTCGATAGCCGTGACAGACAGTGTTGGCTTGGAGGCATTTACCGGCCAGGTGCTGGAATTATCGGCCTCTGTCCGTGCTGCCGGCAAAGACCTTGATCCGGACAACAATACCTACAGCGAAGAGATTGTGGTCGTTGGTGCGATTGATCCGAATGATATCATAGTGAGCCCCATGGGTGAGGGCCCGGACGGTTACATTGAAAGAGATCAGAAACTCACCTATACCATACGATTTGAAAACATGGGAACCTGGGAAGCGACCTATGTTTTCATTGACAATCAGATTTCCGGACACCTTGACCTGGAAACCTTTACCATGATATCCAGCAGTCATACGGCGGGATATACCCTCCATCCGGACGGGTTGCTGGAAATATCCTACATCAATATTGGCCTGCCTCCCTCTGAAGTGGATTCGATCGGGGCGCATGGTTACTTCAAGTACAGTATTCAACCGCGTGCTGATGTTGGGCCGGGCGAGCGTATATACAATACTGCGGAAATCGTCTTTGATTTTGAAGCGCCGATAATAACGAATACGACCCGGCACACGATCTTTCGTACGAGGGACCAATTGGAACCGCCATCGGTATATCCCAACCCGTTCAATCCGGTTACACAGATACAGTATGATGTGCTGCGCCGTTCGAATGTGACCATCCAGGTATATGATATCACCGGCAGGCTGGTGGAGACACTTGCCAGGGGGGAGCAGCCCGCAGGAACCTATACTGTTGTCTGGGATGCGAGCCGCTATTCAAGCGGCATGTACCTGGTGAGGATGCATACGGATGCCGGAGTGGCAACCCGCAAAATAACCCTTATCAAATAGCATCGTAATGGTAATATAAGCAAGTCGCGGACGGTCTTGCGGGTGATGGCAGCACTGCGGGACCCGTCCGCAAAGACAAGGGGGTCAAGGCCACGGGTGGATTGGCAGCAGGTATTGAAGCTGCGGGTCCGCCTGTGGCTTTTCCATTTTCTGGAAGAAAAATTCAAAAACTGGAACAAGTTTTAAAAAGAGAGTATGTAAGTCATTAAAAATCAATGGTTGAATCTGTTTGGCATGCCCCTTGCATCTGATATGGCAGAACCAATTATAACCCAAAAGAATAAAAACCATGACAGACAAAAAGAACTTCAACTTCTTCCTGGTCGATGACGACCCATTCTATTTAAACCTTTTGGAGCAGATGCTTCGCAATCAGGGGCATGATCAGATGCATCTTTTTGAAAGCGGGGTAGACTGCCTCAACGCGCTGAACCAGAAGCCCGACATCATTTTTCTTGATCACAATATGGATACCATCAACGGATACGAAGTGCTAAAGAAAATCAAGCGTTTTGATCCGGATATTTTTGTGGTAATGGTTTCGGGTCAGGAGGATTTAAAAACAGCGGTTGATTCTCTCAAGCACGGTGCTTTTGACTACATCCTGAAATCAGGTGATGAGGGGCAGAAAATAAGCGAAGTTATTGAAAAAATCGGGCAGGTACTGGATATCCAGGAACGCAGCAAGCCCAGTCTTCTGAAATCCATATTCAGCCTTTTTTAATTATTATGAAAACCAGTTCATATTATATGGCCATAGCAATGGCTGCCCTGTTTCTTCCATCCTGCAGTACTTCGAACATATTCATGGGATCGGGCCGGCATGTGGATACATCCGTTGAGGCGCTTGACAGTATCTTTTTTGATAATCCTGATTATCAGTATCACATCCGTGTGGATGACAAGATCAATGTCAGTGTCTGGGGACAGGACGAGCTCAGTGTCGGTTCGGTTTACGGAATTTATAACTCCAATGAAGTATATGGAAAATGGCTTCTTGTGGATGCAAATGGCAATGTGGAATTACCCCGAATCGGTACCATGAGGGTTGAGAACATGACGCTGCCCGTCCTTAAGGACAGTCTCTTTTCGATATATGCGCAGTGGCTGGTAAATCCGGTTGTAGATATCAAGGTCATGAACAAGGAGATAACCGTTCTCGGGGAGGTACGGAACCCCCAGGTGTTCACGATTGACACAGAACAGTCACGTTTGCTGGATATTATTGCGCATGCCAATGGGTTTGAGTTTTATGCCAATATCAAACGGATCAAGGTACTGCGTCAGGTTGGGGAGCATGTGTATGTAGCGAATATCGACCTGAGTGAAAATGATTCCTATTTGCGACGGAATATTGCCCTGTACCCTGGTGATGTGGTGATTGTACCTGCCAGAAATTCCAAAAGGTTTGATCGCCAGATTACAAATATCATCCCGTTTACATCAACAGCAACCGCTGTTGCCATACTAATGAACGCCTTCAACTGACATGGAAGAAAGCATACGCATACTCAAACCATACTTCAGGGGCCTGCCGCTGATACTTATTGCAATGGTGGCCGGATACCTGGCAGCAAGCCAGTATCTGAAATATGTAACCCCCATGTACGAAAGTACCGCACGCCTGCGATTAGCCGATTTAAGCGAAGGAGTTCCCAACAGCAACCTGTTCAAGGATTTCGATGTATTTGCAACATCAAGCAAAATTGCAGCAGAAATTGAGCTGATCAAGTCCGAACTGATCATCAACAAGACCCTGGACCGTCTGGATTTTGACATTGAGACCTACCGTGTGGGCAAGCTTCGTACCACAGAGTTGTACCACGATGCGCCATTTTTCATAGAAATAACTGAAATGCCGGCATCTCAATACGACAGGCTGTTTGATCTGTACCTGGAGGGTGACCTGACTTTCAAGCTCGTTCATCCTGATGGCAGCACCTTAAAGGGCTCTCTCGGGGATACGCTGGAATGGAAGGGGGCTGCATTTGTTTTCAGGGAGAACGAGGCTGTGATCGATAGCCGGAACGGGGCCCATATCGCGGACCACTATCAGTTTAAAAGGCTAAGCCGAAGCAAGCTTGTGGCCCAGGTAAAACAGAACCTTACTGTTCTTTCTGTTGACAAAGAAGTCGCTGTACTGCGTATCATCTTTTCCGCCCCTCATGCGGTAAAAGCATCACGGTTCCCGGATGTTATGGCTCGGACCTACATCGACGATTATATCGCCAGCAAATACAATGCCGCGCATATTACTGTAAATTTTCTCGATCAGCAGATACGCGAGGTGAGCCAAAAACTGACCCGTATAGAACAGGAGATCGAAGCTTACCGGAACCGGCAGGGGGTGACCAACCTCAGGCAGGAGACCGAGACCATCTTGCGGGAAGTATCACAAATGAAGATTCAGCAGTCCAACTTGCGGATGAACCTCGAAGCGATAAATGAGTTGCATGAGTACATTCAGGCCGGGAGGGATCACTTTGAGGACCTGGCACCCAATTTCGAGGCGTTCACGGACCTGCTTTCAACAGAGCTGGTAAAGAAAATCAAAGAGTTGCGGGCCGAGAGGCGTGATCTTCTTCTGATATTCACCCCCGAAGAGGAGCGTGTCCGGGTGATCGACGGGAAACTCGACGATATCTTCAATTACTTCGTTGAAAGCATATCCAACACGAGGCGCAACCTGACGATAAAGTATCAAAACCTGTCCCGTGATATAAAAATTTCGGAATTGCAGCTTGTGGATGTGCCCGAAAAAGAGAGACAGATGGTCATCCTCAACCGTGAATTCAGTATTTACCAGGAATCGTACAATTTCCTGAACGAGAAAAAGATAGAGGCGGAGATCGCCCAGGCGGCCACGATCGCTTTCCATCGGATTATCGAGCATGCCAGGGTTCCGGAGTCGCCTTTTTCCCCAAACTACATCATCCTGAAAATCGTAGCAGCCATGCTGGGCGGCGGTTTGGCAATCGGGTTCATATTCCTGGTGCACACCATAAAAGCAAGGGTGAATGACCTTGTGACTATTCAGACAAACTCTTCGATACCGGTAGTTGCATCAACACCAAGGTTAAGGTCCGTGCCGGAGCTTCAACACCATTTTTTGCATCAGGTGAACCAGCTGGAAATAAAAAAAATCCTGAGCGCAACTAAAAAAACCTAAAAAAAGCAACATCTTGTTGTAAAACCAAAATGCCGCTAATCCCTTACAACATAAGGGCTTAACA
>SLAD01000004.1 GCA_007126995.1 Kiritimatiellia bacterium
CAACCGCGATGGCGATCGCACCGGCGGACTCACGGGGACGTCTTGATTCATCTCATTCATAGTGCAGCGGGTAAGCTAGCACCTCACAGACCCGTTTGCCAATCCCAAAGGGGAGGCTGGGCTCGGGGCGCAAACGGACCATTGCGAGCAAGTTATTATTTAACTTATGGATAATCAGTGGTCAGGATTACGGTCTCGCGGAGCTCGACCCTCCCATGGGGACTCTCAAAAATCTCCGAAATCCAGAGATTCAGGGCGGCTTGGCGCGCCGTAGCCTTGGCGAAGGCGGCAGCTCTGCGACGCCGGAGACGCTACGCGAGATTTTTGACGGTGGGCCCTTATTTTAAGAAGGGGCCTCGTCTACGCGGCGTGTCTTTTTGAGCCCATGCCCAAACCGGCGAGCTTGAGCCAGTCATGGGCAAAAGAAAACGGCCCCGATCCATTTGAATCGAGGCCGTTCGGAATCTAGCGTGGTCGACTTAGAAGCGGAACGTGCCGCCAAACGTAAACCACGGATCATCGACGATCACGACTTCACCGTACAACCCGAATTGCGGATTGAGGCTAACGGTTGCGCCGCCACCGACCATGATTTCGGTTTCGGAATCGCTACCGCCGGGCGAGAAGTCCCATCGCCAGTAAGCCAGACCGAGCACACCGTAGACGGAGAACATTTCGTCAATGGTATGACTGACAATACCTGCGGCCGAAAAAGAGATAATGTCAATATCGACGCTAAAGCCCCGTTCATCTTGGTCCAGGCTCGCATAGCCTAACGTGCCGCGGACGGCAAAATCCAAAGGCGCATCGTGAACCGGAAGAGTGAGCTGGCCACCGGCCTGCAAGCCGAAGCCGGTATCGCCACGGTCGGGATCCAGAATACCCAGATCGCCGAATATGAAGGCCTCATCCATGATGTTGTATGCGAATCGGCCACCATACAGATTGATGTCGTCACCGATCGTGATATTACCGGATGCGCGCATTTCCCCAGCCATTCCCGGCGCCGCATCACGTCCAACCGGAATACCAACGATTTGTGCATGCGCCGGCACTGACATCGCGCATATCGAAGCAATAACCATCAAATGCTTGAATACTTTCATCCTACCTCCTGCTTTCTGCTGTTGCTTTGGTGTCACCGAGTGTGACACCGAACACTCTTACACCACACACCGTTATTTCTTCGTTGAGGGCCTCGGGGTCAGCAACATAATTATGCTGCGTCCCATTAACCGCGGTGGCTGTTCGGGATTGGCCAAATCCTTCAAATCTTCCAGCACCCGGTTCATGACTTCGAAGCCGAGTTCCTGATGAGCGCCTTCGCGACCGCGGAAAAACAGCGAGCATTTGACGCGATTGCCACTTTCCAGAAAATCACGGGCATGCCGAACCTTGGTCTCGTAGTCATGTGTATCTACATTCGCATGAAACTTGAGTTCCTTGACCTTGGTTGCTGCGGCATGTTTTTTCTGGCTCTTGCTCTTCTTTTCCTGATCGTACTTGAACTTGCCGTAATCCATGATGCGGCAAACCGGCGGCTTCGCGGTGGGGGATACCTCGACCAGATCGAGGCCCTGTCGCTCTGCGCGGGCCAAGGCATCACGTGTTGACACGATGCCGACTTGTTCACCATCGGCATCGATACAGCGTACTTCGGGGACGCGGATGCGATGATTGATGCGTGTGAAGGATTGCTGGGGACGTTGTGGAGGCCTACGCATAGCCATAAGCAGTTAGTTCTTCCTTTCTGATGGACTCAGGGTCGTGCCCAAAACCCGCTGATCGATTTCGGAGCGGAGGGTTTCAAGCAGCGTTCGTAACGGGAGTACGCCGACATCGCCGGCCGGACGGGCGCGCACCGCGACAGATTGGTCGGCCTCTTCTTTGGGGCCGACAATCAACATATACGGAATTTTCGCAAGCTGTGCATTTCGTATTTTCGCGCCAATTTTCTCCGAGCGCTCGTCCACGCTGTAACGGATATGATGTTGCCGAAGTTGCGCGCCAATCGCAAGCGCGTAATCCAATTGTTTCTCGGTCAGCGGCAGCACGCGTACCTGTTCGGGGGCCAGCCAAAGCGGGAACGCGCCGGCATAATGTTCCACCATGATGCCGAAGAAGCGCTCCAGGCTGCCCAGCAGCGCGCGATGAATCATGTAGGGGCGATGTTCCTGGCCGTCTTCGCCGACATAGGTAAGGTCGAATCGCTCCGGCAAATTGAAGTCGAACTGAATGGTGCTCATTTGCCATTCGCGGCCGATCGTGTCTTTCACCTTGAGATCGATTTTGGGACCATAGAATGCGCCGCCGCCGATATCGGTTTCGTACGCGATGCCCTCGCTCTGCAGCGCCGCCTCCAGGGAGGCCGTGGCCTGTTCCCAGCGCGCCTCTTCGCCGACGGCTTTGTCGGGCCGAGTCGCCAGATACGCCGTGATTTCGGTGAACCCGAAGGTGTGCCACATATTGATGGCAAATTTGACCGCCCGGATGATTTCTTCCTCCACTTGATCCGTGGTACAGAAGATGTGCGCGTCATCCTGCGTAAAGCCCCTCACACGCAAAAGCCCGTGTAGTACGCCGGCCTTTTCGTAGCGATACACGGTGCCGAGTTCGGCCCAACGAACCGGTAACTCGCGATACGAGCGCTTGTGGGATTGATAAATCTTGATGTGGAACGGGCAATTCATGGGTTTGACGAAATACTGGTTCTCGTCAATTTCCATGGGGGCGTACATGCTCTCCTTATAGAAATCCAAATGGCCCGACGTCTCCCACAGGCCGGCGCGCCCGATATGCGGGCTGTACAGCAGCTCGTAGCCGCCCTCGAAGTGTTCGTTGCGCCAGTATTCCTCGATCACTGAACGGATGCGGGCACCCTTGGGATGCCAGTGAATGAGGCCGGGGCCGACATCCTCTTGCAGGCTGAAGAGGTCCAGTTCGCGTCCCAATTTGCGGTGATCGCGCAGTTTGGCTTCTTCCAACTGCTTGAGGTGAACGCGTAACAGTTTTTCGGTGGGGAAGGCCGTGGCATACAGGCGCTGCAACATGGGGTTGGTTTCGCGGCCGCGATAGTAGGAGCCGGCCACAGACAACATCTTGAAGGCCTTTACCCCGCCGGTGCTGGCAATGTGTGGACCGCGACAGAGATCGACGAACTCACCGCACTTGAAAAAGGTGATGGCTTCGTCCTCGGGAATGTCCGCCAAGCGTTCGAGCTTGAAGCGTTGGCCCATGTCTTTGATCAATTCCTCGGCCTCGGGGCGCGAGACTTCGATCCGCTCAAACGGGTGATCCTCCGTGACGATCTTGGCCATTTCCTGTTCGATGGCCTCGAAATCCTCAGGTGCCAAACGGTGCGGCAGGTCAAAGTCGTAATAGAAGCCTTCGTCGGTCGGCGGACCGATATCGAGTTGGACATCGTCAAAGAGGCGGCATACGGCGGCGGCCATTACATGAGCGGCGCTGTGCCGCATCTTGTACAGGTCTGATTCTTTATCCAATTTCATGTAACGATATTAGCCGAAACCTCTTTTTTACCGCAGTTCGTTTGTTCTGCGCGCTATTCGATTTTTGTATAGAGTGGTGGGCGATACAGAACTCGAATCTGTGACCTCTTGCATGTCAAGCAAGCGCTCTAACCAACTGAGCTAATCGCCCATACAATGGCTCAAAACACGGGAGAATCTAGGCTGCCGGGCAATTGCTGTCAACGCTTTCTTCAGGCATTCTCATTATGGCCTCTCCGACTCATCCGGAGGATTCGCCCTGCCACGCGGAAACCGCCATTTAAAGGAAAGAATGGTAGGGCGAGGCTGCCTGCCCGCCTCCGGAGGGTCCCTGCCGAGCCGCGATTCGGAATGGGAGGCCGAAATGAGAATGGCTGATCAATGTGCGGGAACTTCCGTGTTGACGTCATTGGGGCACCACGTATGCTCTCTCGGCATGAATACACGCAAGGCAGAATGGACGCGAGACACCACCGAGACAAAAATCACGGCCTCGTTGGACATTGACGGTAGCGGGGCGTACAAGATCGATACCGGCATCCCGTTTTTCAATCACATGCTGGAGCTAATGACGAAGCATGCGCTCTTCGACTGCACCTTGAAGGCGACCGGCGATCTGCCGGTGGACTACCACCACACGGTCGAGGATGTCGGGATCGTTTTGGGCAAACTGGTTTCTGATGCACTAGGAGACCGTAAAGGTATCGCGCGTTACGGCTACTCGTTGTTGCCGATGGATGATGCGCTGGCACAGGTGGCGATCGATCTCGGCGGCCGTCCCTTTCTGGTCTACAAGGTCAACAATCGTAAGCGCAAGATTCGCGACTTTGACTTGCACATCATCGAGCATTTCTTTCGCTCGTTTTGTGATCAAGCGCGCATGAATTTGCACATCGTCCAGCCTTACGGCGATGATGTGCATCATGCGTATGAAGCGATCTTCAAAGGCGTCGCGCGGGCGTTGTATATGGCGTGTGCCCGGGATGCGCGTGTGCAAGGTGTGCCTTCCAGCAAAGGTCGAGTGGAAGGGACCTGATGTCGGCAAAGATTGGCATTATCGATTACGGGATGGGTAATCTCGGGAGCGTGACCAATGCGTGCCGCTATCTCAACCTCAGCGCAGGCATTATTACGCGGCCGGACGAGATCGACCAGTATACCGCCCTGATTTTGCCGGGTGTCGGCGCCTTCGGGGATTGTGTTAGCCATCTGGCGGATCATGGCCTGCAAGAGCCATTGCGCGAGTGGATCCAGTCTGATCGTCCCTTTTTGGGCATCTGTCTCGGTCTGCAGGTGCTGTTCGAAGGCTCCGAGGAATCGCCCGATGCGGTCGGTCTGGGCGTCTTCCCGGGTGTGGTGAGGCGATTTCGGCTGCCACCGGAGTATAAGGTGCCACAGATC
>SLAD01000090.1 GCA_007126995.1 Kiritimatiellia bacterium
CAGTTTGTGGTACAAGATGCGTTCGATACGACATTCATGTCCTTGGCGTATTTCTCTTGGTTCACGCCCATCACGAACATTGGCGCATCGGAGGAAGGCGCGGAAATGATCACCTTCTTGGCGCCGCCCTTGAAGTGCGCGCCGGCCTTTTCCGTGGTCGTAAATACGCCGGTGGACTCCACCACGTAATCGGCGCCGCAGGAGCCCCACTGAATCTGGGTGGGATCCATTTCGCCGAACACCTTGACCGTCTTGCCGTTGACCAGCAAATCCGTGCCGCTGACTTCAACCGTGCCCTTGAAGGTGCCGTGTACGGTATCGTACTTGAGCATGTACACCATGTAATCCAAATCGATGAACGGGTCATTGATGCCCGTGACTTCGACTTGATCGTTTTCCACCGCCGCACGGAAGACCAGTCGTCCAATGCGCCCGAATCCGTTAATTCCTAGTTTGATCGCCATATATACCTCTCCTTCATTAGGTTAGCTTGAATCATTGACCGAATCGTAAAAAAGCTGTGTTACGCGGGTTTCCGTCGCAATCTGCGCAATGCGCAGCGGAATTTCTTACGGTCCCGCGTACACTACACAAGCCCCCCAACCGGGTCAATCGCTGAATTGCGAGAAATATGCGCGTTTGCGGGGCTTATAACGGGGTCGTGTATCCCCCGACCTTGCCGGGGAAGGTGGGCGGTGCTGGGTTGTGGGTTATGCATAATCGACCGTTGGGTTGCCGAGCTGGTGCTCGGCGCTCCCGGGGTGCAGGAACTTGCGCTCCAGCGAGGCAATAGAGCGCGGTCAGCGACCGCGCCTACAGAAGACACTGGAAATAACAGGCAACGCGCAAGTCAACCGCAGGGGTGCTGTGCGGTGGGCAAAAGGGTCGAAGCGACAGTCGTTCTGCCGACTGGCGATTCGACCCTTTTGGCCACCGCCAACCGACGCATCAACAGCAAAACAACCGCCTCACGGCGTCCCTACGAGCCATTCCGTTCGCAGGGTCGCCGCAAGGCGATCAGTTTTACCGGCAGGATTTCAGCTATTTCAGCCTTCAGCTTTCATCCCTCACCCCACTCTTCGCTCATTCCGGCTCGGACTCGTCCAGCTCGATACGGAAGAATCCGACGCCGCCATTCATCGGCAGTGCATTCGTCATGCTGCCGCGGCCATCGCCATTGTTCGGCATATAGGACGAATAGATATTGCTCCAAGCCGCAGGATGCAGCGTCGGCGTGTGCTGGATGTGATAATTGCGATCCTCACCCGCGCCCCACTCCGCGTCCAGCGCCCCACCAACAAAGTTGAGGGCATCGAACTTGAAGGTATGTGACGACTCACCCGGATTGAGACCCAGCAGGTGTGACTCCCGCAAGGTGAGACCGTTGTGACCGATGATGCTGCCCGCTTCCGGATTATTCACATCAGCGTCCGGCCAATTTTTCTCATACCAACTGTCTGGAATACCGTCCCCGTTGCTATCCGTTTCATCATCGTCTGCCAAGCGCGTAATCACGACACTATCGCTCACAGGAGTAGGCGTGCCGGAACCTGGTTCAGTGATAGACAGGTTGTCGAAGAAGAAGTCGTAATCGGAACCCGAGCCGCCACTCCAACTCCAGAAGCGGACCTCGGAAATGACGCCGTTAAAGGTCCCGTTGGTTTCGAACGCGCCAACTTGCAGGCGGTAGGTCGTTTCCGACAAGATTTCCAGCTCAATCTCCTGGGGTTGATCCGTCCAATTGACCGCGGTATCCCGCGCGTCGGCCGCATCCTCGACTTGATAGAAGTCGTCGCCACCGTTGAAGTAGAACTGAATCAATGAGTCGCCGGCGCTGTTGCGCAAGGCCATGCCCACTCCTTGGACCGGGTCCATGTTCACATTCCCGTTTTTCCACGTTGCCCGTAGTGTCTGGTCGACGGCGAGCGGATCAGCGAACGGGCGGATGGCTTCCGACAGGTTGTCGGCTTGTGACCAAAGCCCGAAGCCGTGCGCCCCGAGAAAATGGCCGGCACTGTCATCGCTGTTCAGCGTCCACGCTCCAAAGCCACTGCCCTCGTTCGATCCCCCCGTCCAATCCGAGTAATTGGAGGCATCGTCCTCGGCAACCGCAGTGTCCTCCAAGGTCGCCGGGATCTCACCATACACGGTGATTTCATTTTCGCCGACGTCCAGCGCCACATCCTCGAGGGTCCAAGGAGATACGGCAGGAATGGAACCGGCAGCGCCGGTCAGGGCGTTGGTCCAATAGATCTCGCCTTCCACGTCATCCGCCACACCGTGCAGGGTGTAGGCGCTGACCGCGTGGGCAACGGAAATGTCCTCCTCCGGATCGGTAATCAGGAAGCCGGTCGGCAAGATGACCTCATCGCAGTCCGCGATGTTCACGTACCAGTCATTGCCATTGTTATTGTCCCATCCACCAGCGCCGTCGTTGAAGACAAAGTTCAGGACTTCGGTGCCCGGCGGCGGGTCGTAGGTATAGCTCCAATGATTGCCTTCCCAAGTCATCGCCGGATTGGGCTCGATCACACCCTGCCAGCCGTTGCGGCCGATATGGATATAGACCTGCTCGGCGGCGGCAATTTGGCGACCCGCAGGATTGAATCGGATCGTGACGGGGTCACACCCGACGGGCTCAGCCGGCACGGTAGACACGGTCGGCAATGGCTCATCATCCGA
Source organism: Kiritimatiellia bacterium (assembly GCA_007126995.1). Classification (GTDB taxonomy): domain Bacteria; phylum Verrucomicrobiota; class Kiritimatiellia; order SLAD01; family SLAD01; genus SLAD01. Next base: position 2,683 of record SLAD01000090.1, read on the forward strand.
GCAATTGATGACGGTAATTCTCCAGTCGCTTCCGCTGTTATTGTCCCATTCTTCCCCATCCGTAAAGGCCATATTAATTTCGAAGGTGTCTTCAGGCACCGTTACGACGTATTCCCAATAGATGCCCTCTTGGGTCATGGACAGTGTTTCCGTTCCCGTCCATCCATTGAAGCCCAAGTGAATATCGATCTGGGTGGCACCTTGGAACATACCTTCGTTGGGAAAATAGCGGATGGTCACTTCGGTCCCGCAGCCGTCAGGAACTTGGGGATCCCATGTGACGATGCGCGGTCCGATCGGTGCGTCGCAATCGCGGATACTGGTGGTCCAATTCTGTCCGTCGCGGCTGTCAATGATCGAGCCGTCACTGTTTTGGAACCAGACGATCGCGCTCGCGGGCTTGCCTTCGATCTCAATGGAATAGGTCCAGACATCGGCGGATGAACTGCTCATTTGATAGATATCCCATGACGCACCGCCATCGAAGCTGATCTGCATGTAGACCGGGCTGACGCCCTCGAGCGGACCGTTGGCCGCGTGATAGGTCACACCCAGCGGCGCGCAATCGCGCGGATCGGAGGAGAATTGGGCGTATGAGGAGGGCTCCTCACCGTCGTCTTCTACGAAGACATGCTGGATTTCCGTGCGCGTCACATTCCCGCGCGTGTCCTCCGCCTCAATGTAATAATCAAAGTAGCGTCCGCGGAAGTCCGGATAGACCGAATCGTCGATCTTCACGAAGTACTGATCCGCGATTTCGGGAGAGGTCACGACAAAATCGATTTCGCCATGGCTGGCGATGGCATTGAGTTCCTCGCGCGTGTTCGGCAGCACGCGCTTGGTCATCGGGATCGTGACCCAATCCGACACGTTCGGGCCACCGGCGTAGGTCAGATTATCGTGATGTCCGTCGCGGAAATTCTCATTGTTATGGGTGTGCCGTATTTTCAACTCCATGCGCTCAATGCCGGACACGTCGTGCGCGAGCGTCCAGATATAGAACCAGGATGGATTGTCTTTCAGGTAGCTGCCATCGCCTTCCGGCACATGATTGAACCAGCCGAAGGTCTGTCCGCCGGGATTGTACGGAAAGCGCTGCGGCTTCAGCACTGTCGGGCCGGTTTCATCCAGATGGAGTCGTGTGCTCATGAAGTCCTGCAACGTCTCGATCGTGCGGCGGGCTGCCAGGCCCGGCTTGGTTTCGTCATCGTTGCCCAGTCCGCCATAATACTGGAATCCGGAATCCAAGCCTTTCAGATAGATGTGCCACGCCAACTCGACTTCGTTCGGTTCCGTCCAGGTTCCGTCCCAATCGTACGGTGCTTGAATCTTCCATGCCTGCACATCGCCGCCCTGATCGCGCATGATCTGTTCGGCGGTGATCACCCAGTTCGCGCCCGCCATTTTGGGCGCGTAGGCGAAGAACTTCAGCGCCCAGCCGTTTTCCACGTCAATGACTGTGTTGGGATAAGTGGTCGGGCTATTCTGCGTGATGCGCACGGGCGGCTCGATCCACTTCAGGAAGTAGGGCGATCCGTAGCACATTTCCGGATAGATCCATGCACCTTCCTCGATGTGCGTGACGGGGGCGTACGGGCCATAGGCGTTCACGAAATCTTGCATCGTGGTGAGCTGATACCCGCGGCTATCGGCTTCACCGAAGAACGACGGGGTCGATTCCATCCATGAGCTGAAACCACCACCCCAGGCGTTGTCACCATCAGTAGCCGGCATGACCAAGGAAGGCCGATTCGGGTCATTCCCGGTATGAGGCGCGATCTGACCGTCGACAATCCCGATTTGAGCGCCGCTGTAGCCGGCCTGGTAGCTCAAGACGTCATCAGAGGGTACGGCAATCATGCTCTTCACATCGCCTGTTTCCGGGTCCACGTATTCCACCCGATGCAATTGGTAGGCGAACGGTGCCACATTCCAAGCCGCCTGACCGGGATTGGGCTCGTCCCTCCACCACTGGCTCGCGTTATCAAAGCGGGGGCCGATCATGTCCGCGCGATTGGGCGGACTGGAGTTGATATTGAAGTTTGGCGTGATGCGGTCCATGTAGGAGGGGCTGGTACGGCTGATGTGGTGACTGGCCACGATCACCCACTCGTAGCCCTCGTCGACCAGCACGTCGATGATGTCGCGGGAATAGGCCATTTCGGTGGGGAAGAAGCCCTTGGAATGATCACTCAGATCCATATTGCCGCCCCACGCTTTCCACC
>SLAD01000378.1 GCA_007126995.1 Kiritimatiellia bacterium
ACCCGGTTCTCCACCGCTCGCGCTATCGAATGGGTCATGTGCTGGCGTGCCGCGAAGGATTCGCGAAACCAGGCGTCATTGGTTTGATTCACCAGCAACCGTGCGCCACCCTGTACCGCCCTGCGACTCAGCGTAGCAACGGTATCCTCGAAGCAAATCAAGACCGCAAACGTCTCCGTCCGGTCGGGAACCGTCATGACCGTGCTTTCCGAGCCGGCATCGAAACTGGCCTCGATCGGTGTCATGGCTTCCAGAAATGGGAAGAATCTGCTGAGCGGAACATATTCGCCGAACATGACGAGGTGCTGCTTGTCGTACGCATCCAGCAAATGCCCTTCGCGATCGAATAAGAGCGAGCTGTTGTAATAGCGGGGCACCCCTTCATCGACCCACTCGATGTCCATGCTACCCACCAACAATGGCGCACCCGCCCGGGTTAATTCGCGCACGAGGCCGTAACTACGCGCACTATCCCGCACGTAATCGGGCACCGCGGTCTCCGGCCAGACCACCCAATCCGGATCACTGGCCCGCAAGGCCATCCGGGTCAATCGCTCAAGTTGCGCATAAATATGGTCCACGAACTCGGGGGTCCACTTCTGGTACTGCGGGATGTTCGGCTGAATCAAAGCGGTGCGCAGCTCGGTGCTGCCCTCCGGCAAGGGCTGCCGGATCTGACGACCACCCCACACAATCGTGACCGCCAATACCAGCAGGCCCAGCATCAGCTCGGGATTCCAGGACCGGCCGCCGCGTAAGCCGTCCCGGACATAGCGCTGCAAAGTGAGAAACACGACAGTATTAACCAACAGGATAACGGCCGAGACACCGTATATCCCTGTCAACGTGGACACCTGCAAGACCGATAAGCGCTCAAACTGACTCAGCCCCAAGGGATTCCATGCAAAGCCGGTGAACAATACCGAGCGCAAATACTCCGGTCCCACCCACAGCAGCGGCAGCGTGAAGAGAATGCCGACGCGCGACAGCACCCGGTCTTCCGGCATGAGGCGGAAGAGCAGCGCGGCCCCAACGGCAAACAGACCGATATACAGCGCACAATAGAAAGACAATAGCACCCAACCGAGCCAGGTGACCTCGGTTAACCAGAAGATGGTGCCCAACCAAAAGACAGCCCCGGCAATCGTTCCGTAGCGGAACGCGGTGATCAGCGGGACGCGCCGCACCACCCAGATCAGTGGCACCCAAGCAATCCACGCGGTATCCGTCCACTCAAGCGGCGGAAACGCCACAAAGCAGAGTGCGCCGCTGGCCATCGCCGCAAGCACGGCGGCGACATCGCGATAATCTATTGACCGGCCCCGCAACATTTTTTGTACTTCTTGCCACTACCGCAGGGACAGGGATCATTGCGACCCACCTTTGGCTCATCGCGTCGCACCGGCGCCACCGGCGCTTTCACCGCCGCATCGAAACTCTGGGCCGCTGCGGCATTGGAGCCGGTAGCCGACATCGCGGCTTGTCCCCTCGCCTGCCCCAAGGCCGACGCCTCTTGGTGCACGGCCTGACGCGGCAGCGAGGCCAAAAACGTTTCAAACGCATTCATGGAGGTCGCAAACCGGAACATGCGACCGGCCACATCCATCTTGATGCGATCCATCAACTGCGCAAACAGATCATACGCCTCGCGCTTATATTCCACCAAGGGATCGCGCTGGCCATAGGCGCGCAGCCCAACGCCCTGACGCAAGGCATCCATGCCACGCAGATACTCTTGCCAATGCTGATCGACCGCCTGCGTAATGATCATGCGCTCCAGCGAAACCAAGGCTTCCTGATTCTCTGTCGAGGCCTTGACTTCGTACGCCGCCTTGACCTTCTCGACCACGAACTCGGCGATCGCCTCGGCCTCCCGGCCCGCATCCATCAAGTCCTCCGACTTGAGGCCCACCGGGAAGGTCGTATTGGCCCAGTGCACGAATTCGCTCAAGGCCTCCTCGGGCTCCGGGCTGCTCATGGCCGCTTCCGCTTCCATCGCCTTGCCCTGAATGACCTCTTCACAAATGTCGTACAGCTCGTGCCGCGGATCGTCGGAGCGCAACACATCGCTGCGGAAACCGTAAATGATCTCGCGCTGCGTGTTCATGACGTCGTCGTATTCCAGCGTCCGCTTACGAATCGAGAAGTTCTGCTGTTCCACTCGCCGCTGCGCTCGCTCAATCGAGCGATTCAGCCAGGGATGTTCCAGCACCTCGCCCTCCTCGATGCCCAGTTTTTCCATGATGCCGGAGATTCGATCGGATCCGAACAGGCGCATCAGATCATCCTCGAGCGAGACGTAAAAGCGCGAGGAACCCGGGTCGCCCTGACGCGCACAGCGACCGCGCAACTGCCGGTCAATACGACGCGATTCGTGACGCTCGGTACCAATCACGTGCAGGCCGCAGGGCTTCTCATCGAGGATATCGCGCAAGGCGCGTCCATCAACCTTGTCGTCCAATGCAACGGACGAGGTAATCAGATCGCGCTCCAAATACACGACGCCTTCACCTAATTTAATGTCTGTACCGCGACCCGCCATGTTGGTGGCGATGGTGACCGCGCCTTTTTGGCCGGCCCGCATCACGATTTCAGCCTCGCGCTCGTGATTCTTGGCGTTCAAGACGTTGTGTGGGATATTCGCCCGGCGCAACATGCGACTGATCAACTCCGATGTCTCAACCGAAATCGTGCCGACCAGTACTGGCTGTCCGCGCTCGTGGCACTCGCGGATTTCATCGATCGCCGCATTATATTTCTCGCGCAGGGTTTTGAAGATCTGGTCGTTGTTGTCCATGCGACGAACCGGCCGGTTCGTCGGGATCACCACCACGTCCAATTTGTAGATTTGGTGGAATTCGTCGGCTTCCGTTTCCGCTGTACCGGTCATGCCCGCCAGCTTGTCATACATACGGAAGTAGTTCTGGATCGTGATCGTCGCCAGCGTTTGCGTCTCGCGCTCGATCTTCACCCCTTCCTTGGCTTCCACCGCCTGGTGCAAACCATCGCTCCAACGACGACCGGGCATCAAGCGGCCCGTGTTTTCGTCTACGATAATGACCTGATTGTCTTGCACGACATATTCCACATCGCGCTCGTAGACGCAGTAGGCGCGAATCAATTGGTCGATCGAGTGAATGCGCTCGCTCTTTTCCGTAAAGTGTTGTTGCAGCTCCTGCCGTTTCGCCACCTTCTCATCCGGGGACAGGCTTTCGTTGCCATCCAGCTCGGCCAGGGCGGAAACCAAATCCGGCACCACGAAGGCGTCGGGATCGTTCGGGCTCAGGGCGTTGCTGCCTTTATCGGTCAAGCTGGCGTCGTGTCCCTTTTCATCGATTACGAAATAGAGCTCCTCACGCAGCTCGCGCGCCACCTCTTTGCGCATATCGGTCAACATGGTGGCGTCGATCTGCTCCAGCAAGCGTCGCTTCGACGGGTCTTCCAGCAGCTCCAGCAGCATCTTGTTGCGCGGCATGCCCTGATGGACCTGATATAAGCGCAGTTGCGCCTCTTCGATCTCGTCTTTCTCCAGCAGCTCCTTCGCCTCGCGCATGTATTTGTTGCAGAGATCGCGCTGCTGACGCACCAACCGCTCTACGCGCGGCTTGAACTCGTTGTACTGCTGCGGGGTATGCGGCGCGGGACCGGAAATAATCAACGGCGTACGGGCTTCATCGATCAGGATACTATCGATTTCATCCACCACCGCGTAATGGTGATCGCGCTGCACCATGTCCGCCGGGCGCATGGCCATGTTGTCGCGCAGGTAATCGAAACCGAATTCCGAGTTGGTGCCGTAGGTGATATCCTTGTTGTACTCCTCGCGGCGCACATCAGGACGCATCGCGTTCTGGATACAGCCCACGGTCAGGCCGAGAAACGTGTAGACCGCGCCCATCCACTCGGAATCGCGCCGGGCCAGATAGTCGTTTACCGTCACCACATGCACACCCTTGCCCGAAAGCGCATTCAAGTAGACCGGCAAGGTCGCCACCAGCGTCTTGCCTTCGCCTGTCGCCATTTCCGCGATCTTGCCCTCGTGCAACACGATGCCACCGATCAACTGCGTATCGAAGGGCACCATATCCCAGATCATCTTGTTGCCACTCACCTCGATCGTCCGGCCGACCAGCCGACGACAGGCATTCTTGACCACCGCAAACGCCTCGACCAACAGGTCCTCAACCGTTTCGCCCGCCTCGATCCGCTGCTTGAACTCCGCGGTTTTGGCCTTCAATTCGTCATCGGACAACGACTGTAGCTGCTCTTCCGCTGCGTTGATTAGGTCCACGCGCGGGTGGATCTTCTTCAGATCCCGCTGATTCTTCGTGCCGATAATCTTCTTTAAAATCCACTGCATAAACACACCCGTATTCGTCGGATATTCCTTGGGAAAACAGGCATACGCTACGGGAAGCGACCTGATATTGCAAGGCCGATACCATCGCAGGCAACGCCGTCATCAGTTGATAGAAAAGGCGATATCCCTTGACGATCACATGCGATAGGCGCTCTTGTCACCAATATCGAAATGGAGCGGCATGCGCCATTTCGCGATGACCATCCAGAGGTAGAGCAGCGCCGCAACAGCGAGGCAGATCGCCGCGATTAGATTCGCGCCGCCCAGGCGCAGCAGAATAGCGCCGGCTAACAGAAAGGGCACCATGGGTAAGCCCCAAATCTTGAAGCAAAACGATTCTTTGACAGCCAGCATGCCCATACCGGCGTAGAAAAAACCAAGCCCGATTAAGGAACCGATTTCCCGCACCGCGCCTGCCGCATTCAACACGAACAACAGCAGCGCGAAGGCGATCCAGCTCATCAACGGTACGAACCAACGAAAGCGGGGATCATAAAGATGCATATTGGCGCTCGCCGAGGCCGCACTGAGTCCGACGAGGGGCAGA
>SLAD01000175.1 GCA_007126995.1 Kiritimatiellia bacterium
ACTCCCCAGATAGGGGTACACCAAGGCCATGAAGAAGGGCGTTACGAAGGGAACCAACAAAAACAAGAACAAGACACGATCATCCGCTGATCGAACGACTTGGATCACCATCAACACGTACCCCAGCAGGAAGAACAGCCCAAAGAAGAAGCCGCCCGGCCACGCGGCCTCGCGAAACGCGCCTGTAGCCATCGCCAAGCCCTGCATGATTTGAGCCTGGGTCGCCTGCCAAGCGACACCCGCGCCGGCCTGCACCCATAAGTCGGCGGCCAACGGTGCAGTAGGAACGCGCGGCCACGGCACGCCAAGCTGGATGGTATTCCATGCCGCAACCGGCAACAGAAACAGCGCGAAGATGATCAATCCATTGAGACCGCGAAAGAAAGTTGCGCCAATGCCCGGACGTTTCGCTGCCGGAATAAAAGCCGCTATGCCGGCGTGTAACCAGAGCAACAACCAGATGACAACAAATTCGATACGCATCCACAGCGCCACGCCCAACAGCAAGGCAGAGGTTAGCGGTAGGCCGCGCCCGTTCTGCTTGATGGATTCGATATGACTCGTTAGTGCGCCGGCGATCAGCGCCATGGCCAACGGCGCACCGGTCCCTCTCAGTGCTTCCATGATCAATGTCGGGGACAGCACCAGCAAGGCGGCGGTTGCATGCGCATACAGCGGCAGCGAAAAGACGCTGTGACTCAAACGAATCAATACCAACAGCGTCACGATCGCGAAGATCACCCCCAGTCCAACGGCTGCCGCGTCCACACTCAGCGAGAGGACGTGGGCCACCGCGATCAGCCCCTGCCAAATCATGCTATTCAACATCGGCAGCGGCGCATCGGGCAGTGCGCCGTACTGGAGAGTCTGGCTGAAATTTTCCGCAATGACTAAATGCTGGTAGGTCTCGTCGTCAACGAAGAAGCGCGAACCATCCGGCGCGACTTGAATGGACAGCAGACGCGTGAAAATCAGGATCAGCAGAACCAGCGGAATGATCCATCCCGCAAATCGTTGAAATCGCCACCGATATACACTCATTGATTCAGCTCCCGTGGGTGTCTAACCGAATCCTACTGGCCCGAGATCAAAATGATCTGCTCGGGAACCAACACCGGATAGCGGGCGCCCTGCACCCAGTACTCCACGCCCTCGATTCGCACCGCATGCCCCAACAGGGACTGCAACTGCGCCTCGTTGCCACGCACATACGCCGTGGTCTCGATTAAATGTCCGCGCGATTGGGTCAGTCGATAGCGGCTCGGGCGCCCGAATACGAAACCGGCGGGCCGCAGGATGCCCTCACGCTCGACACGCTCTCCTTGTCCGTCCAGCGGAATCAACTCCAAATCTTCGGGCGGCGGAGGTGGCGTACGCTCAACCACGGGCGGCAAAACGGCGGGACGCGGCGCAGGCTCCACGGGCCGCAGATCACGATCCGGCCGCTGCTCTGGAGCCGGGATCCGCACCGGGTCCGGACCGCTCGGGATATCCGGCTCAACGTGTTGCGGGGGCGGCTCGGGACGAACCGGCAAGACCAGATCGGAGGCAATCCATAGCGTCGCATCCGAGGGCGGCGCGATACTCACCCAATCCGTGAAGGCATCACGCTGGACAACGCGATCGCCTCGTTCGAGCGTCGCTAAGATCGCGTAGTTGACGCCCGGACCGGAGCGCACATTGAGCCGCGACCCAACCACCATTTCGTCCTCAATAAAATCACCGTGCACCCAAAAGACAACATGCGGCGGTGGCAACACTTCCACCCAATCATCCTGACGTGAAACCTGGGCCAGGATCTCACCGCGCTCAACTTGCCCAACCACCTCGGCGTCCAATCCCGGTTGCGCGCGCAAATTAACCCGGGTGCCGGCCACACGCACCTGCTCAGCGGAAAGCGGCATCGCGAAGCATAGCAGAACAAGAGAAACGGTCAGCAGTGTCTTCATCATGTGGGTAGGAATAGCACGGGAACCGAAATCAATCAAGCGATCCGGGGAGGCAAATGATATTTTGGCGGGGCAAAAAAATAAGGAAGGGCGGGAACGCCAAGGAGGTCGGGGTGAGGAACCCCATGGAAAGCGCTACCCCGCCCTTCCTAATTGTGTATACTAGTGCAATAGAAATGGCTTTAAATGTCCAAATAACTATGGCTAGTGTGCACCGATCGCGCATTTAAATCAAATGATTCCAAGCATTTCAGGGTTTTACTGAGGAGAGCATCGGATGAGAAATAATCAGCCTATTTCGGTCATGGCAGTGCTGGTTTTCGCCTGCTTGATAGCGGCGTGTTTTCGCCAGGATATTCTGACCGTCACACTGGACGTCCCGCAAATGCGTTCCGACGAGTGTCAGCAACTGGTCTTGCGCGCCATCGAAAGCCTGGACCCAGAAGCCATCCTGAATGCCCGCTTCGACGTCGCGGCGGGAGAAGTGACGATCAGGTATAACAGCATGAGCCTCGGGCGAAAGAATATCGAGCACGCCATCGCAAACGCAGGCTTTGCGGTGAATACACTCCCCGCCAACGAAGATGCGCGGCAAGCGCTGCCGGCTGGATGCCGATAGTCGGTCGTCGAAATACACCGTGCATGCGTTGATCGAACAATTTTGCGATTTCGTGGCGCTGGAGCGCGGGCTCAGCGATCACACCCGACGAGCGTATCAAGCCGATCTAGCGCAGTTCATGGCGTATCTGGAACAGAACGGAATTGGCGGCGTCAATGATTTAACCCGGCGGGACATTACCAACTTCCTGCTCGCGGAAAAGGATCGCGCCATGGCCCCGGCCACGCTCGCCCGGCGCTTGGTCGCCATCAAAGTATTCCTGCGTTTCCTTCAACAGGAAGGCATGTTAAACGCCAACGCCGCCGACGCAATGGATTCCCCGCGCCTCTGGAAAATGCTGCCCGACACGCTCAGCCCCGAGGAAGTCGAGCGCCTGCTACAAACGCCGGAGAAAACGACTTCGCTGGGATATCGCGACCGCACGCTACTGGAACTGCTTTATGGAACAGGACTACGCGTTTCTGAACTGGCTAGCCTGAAAGTCGAAGACCTGCATCTGCCCGAAAAGTATTTGCGCTGTGTCGGCAAGGGCGACAAAGAACGCGTGGTTCCGTTCGGCAATACCGCGAAGGCCATGCTACAGGAATATCTCACCTATCACCGTCCGGCGCTGGTGCGACAGGAAACCCATAGCGACGTGTTCGTGACGCGACGCGGAAGACCGTTTACCCGGCAAGGCATTTGGAAACTGATCAAGGTCTACACGCATAAGGCCGGCATCGCCCAGAACGTCACGCCCCACACCCTGCGACACTCGTTCGCGAGTCATCTCCTGTCCCGTGGCGCCCCGCTGCGCGTCATTCAGGAAATGCTGGGGCATGCGGATATCGCCACCACACAAATCTATACGCATGTCGATCAAGGTCGGCTAAAGACCATCCATCATCAATTCCATCCACGGGCCTGAACACGATGAAGAAAATCATTCGCAAGAAGATCGAAAAACAATTGGGCTATCGTTTCCGCAAACGTAAACGACTGGAAGCCGCGCTGACACATCCCTCCTATCGTCACGAGAACGAGGGCATCGCCGAGGACAATCAGCGGCTGGAATTTCTGGGCGACGCCGCACTCGGCTTGGCCGCCGCCGCCGATGTCTATACGCGCTACGGTGACGAGCCCGAAGGACGCCTTACCGATCTCCGCAGTCAATTAACCAATCGCACCATTCTGGCGCGCATCGGAGAGGCGATGGGGCTGGGCGATTATCTCTTGCTCGGTAAAGGCGAGGAGCGCTCCGGCGGGCGTACACGGGCGTCCAATATCACCGATGCTGTTGAGGCCATTCTTGGCGCTGCCTATCTGGACGGCGGCCAGAAGGCCGTGGAGAAGATCTATAGACGACTCTGGACCAGCCAACAGATCGATACCTCCGCCGAGACGGAATCCAACCCCAAAGGCGTATTGCAGGTATACGCACAAAAGCACTGGAAGGTCAGCCCGCAATACAGTGTCATAGAAGAACATGGCCCCGCACACGAAAGGGAATACGTCTGCGTCGCCCGGATCAAGGATCAAACTTATGGTACCGGCCGCGGCAGCAACAAGCGCACGGCGGAAGCGGAAGCCGCCCGCAACACACTGCGCATGCTCGACTACGAGGAATCGTCGCAATCTTAGAGATGACAGCCGCGCGCAAGCGTGTTACATTCCGTCAACTTAAGTGAAGGTATTTGTTATGAAACGAACGCTGCAAATTTCATTCTTTGTCAGTCTTATGGTTGTCGGCGCGGCACACGCGCAGGCCTCGACCGATCCGCGGGATTTGCCTGCCGATGCGCCCACGATGCTCGAGTTCGAACCCAAGTATCAGTGGACCGAACTGCATTGGGCCGTGCGCCGCGGTCAAGTTGACCGCGTGCGGGATTTGATGCGAGGTGGCAATCTAGAAGCGCGCGATTTTCAAGGACGCACGCCCCTGCACATTGCCGTGCTTTCCGGCTGGGACGACATCGTCGAGATGTTGCTCGCCGCGGGTGCCGACGTGAATGCGCGCGATCAGTGGGGTATCACGCCGTTACGTCGGGTTGAGCTAATCGAAGAGTATCGCGGCTGGGATCGCGCCAACATCGCGCAATTACTGCGCGAAGCAGGCGGCGAGAAGACCCAAATCATGCCGCGACGATAATCACGACGGCATTGATCCCTTTCCCAATCTTTCGGTGAGCGCTCACCGCGCCACGGCCTCTTCATCATTCGCCCATGTCGTGACCATCAGGTCATACAGATCGGTGTTTTTCATAAAGGCGCGAACACCTTCGCTGCCGGGCCCCAATGCGGCCAGCTCGACATGATCGGACGTATGTCTGCCTCCCGCCCACCCGACATCTGTTTC
>SLAD01000270.1 GCA_007126995.1 Kiritimatiellia bacterium
AGCGCGGAAACCGTGTTCCGGCGGGCGGCGCTGCTGGACGGCGATTCCCGCGGCGCGCTGGCCGGATTGGCCCGTTGTTTTCTGGTCCAGCAACGGTGGGCGGAATGCGCGGCGTTGGCGGAGGAGCTGGTGGCGCGCTATCCGAGTGAGGCGTCGTATTGGCGCTTGCTGGCGGACGCCCGGCTGGCGCAGGGCGAACGACGAGCGGCGGTGGTCGCGCTGGAAAGCGCCTGGCGGATGGGCGTAGCGAATGCGTCGGCGTTGATTCTGCTCGGGGAGCTGCACGTGGCGGCCGATCGGACGGGTGAAGCGGCGCGCGTATTGGACGCGGCGACGCGGGAAGTAACGGCGCAGCCGGGACACTGGCTGCGCTTGGCGGAATCGCTGGTCTGGGCGGACATGCCGGAGCAGGCGGCGGACGTGCTCGGCCAATATGCGGGTGAGGTCGATGAGCGCCCCGCACGGTATTTCAGGACGCGAGCGCGTTTGGCAGAGCGCCAGGAGGATGCGGTTGCGGCGCGGACCGCTTATGAGGCCTGGGTGCGCCATGATCCGATCAATCGCGAGGCGCTGCTGGCGCTCGGCGATTGGCATGCGGCGCGGGAGGAATGGCACCGGGCAGACGCGTGGTATGAGCGGGCAGCGCAAGCACACGCAAATGATGCGGGGCCTTGGTCCCGCCTAGCGCGCTCGGCATTGGCGCGAGAAGATTACGCTCAGGCCGAGTCCCATCTAGCCCGCGCACATGTGTTGGGTGGCGACGAGAGCGTCGAACGCGTGCTGCTTCAGGTGCGACGGCTGCGTGTGTTGCAGGATCAGGCTCAAGCGCAACTATCTCCTTGATAACGCGTTTAACCAAAGAGCTTGTCGATCTTAGACCTTACCATTTTTTTGCTCCGCCCAAGCAACTACAGCTTGGCAAGCGACGAACGACGGTTCAGACGTCTCGTCGTCTGGTTGTCTCCGCTAGCTAGAAATGATGCACATAGCGAAGGTTATACCGCTGGCCTTCGGTGCGATTCTCTGCGCCCATTTCGAAATACACATTGGCAAAGAGATGTTGGCCTTGGTTAAAGCTCCATAGGAGCCCCGGGCCGACGGCAAAGACTTGTTCTTTACTGTCTGGTATGCGTTCCCCATTTGCCTTGCTGTTCTCAATGGCCTTCAGGAAGTACCCGTTGATGCCGAGACGCAATCGCCGCTCCAGCACTTCGTAATCTGCGGCGAAATTGCCGTGCACCGCCTGACCGGCCTGCGTGTGGCGAATGTCCGGGTCCGGAATGTTTGGCTTGGTGTTGCGATCATTCCATAGGTAATGCAGGCGCCAGGACACCGACACTTGAGGGGTAACGAACCAGGTTGCCGCCCAATAGGGATTCAGGCTGACGACGTTGGCACCCGGATTGATGGCATATTCGCGATCATACTCGCCCGTGGGCCATATCGTCTGGAACTCGAATCGATGCATGAACACGGGCCCCGCGTCACCCATGATCGGGTCCCACTGTAAAAACGGACCGATTAACAGATCGCCGAATCCATCGTTCGCGCGCAAGGGCGTCTCCCGCTCCTTCAGGTCGAAATACGCGTAAGGGAGCATGACATTCATTCCCCAGCGGGCGTTCCCCGCGACGGCTTGATCCGATTGATAAATGAGTTGGGACAGACTGATCCAGGCATGCAAACGCGGATCACGCGGAAAATCCAAGTCCGCAAACGTGTCGCTGGTGTAGAATTGGCCGTATTGCGAAAAATACCAGCCGGGCCCCGCAGGCGGCCCACCGTCCAGAAAACTCGTAAATCCAAGATTTACGCTCGGCTGGTCATACGCCCACGCCGACCCAGTCACGCACATCGCGCTTACCACCACAACCAATCCGCGTCGCATTCTTGTCATCATCGCCCTTTCCCGGGTGCTTTGCCCGCATAAGATGGTTTCTGCTCGGACGCTTCTAGGATGATGGGGCGATGGCCAATGTCGCAAGCAAAAAAGAGCGGGAAAACGGGCTGGAAAAGGAGCAGCACGCGCACGGCGGATGCGCGGATGCGGCAAAACAGGATGATATTCTTGATCTGATTCTCTGCCTGCGGTATAAACCGGAACTGAGACTTTCCCCTATGGCTTTTATGATGTATAGTTCACCGTAATTCATCGTGGGAGACAGCAAATGAGCAGGAAGGAATACATCCGCAAAAAGGTGCTTGAGCACCTGATTGGCCCAGCCGGTTCAATCGTGCTGCATATTTTCATCATCTACGCCGCAATTCACTTTATCGTCTTCGAGACGCGGGAGGGTACACAGGAAGTCGAAGTGCAGGTGATGGAGATGGAGACGGTCGATTTGGATGATTTGCTGGAAGAACTCGAGGACGATTTCGAGCCGCTCGATTTCGACTTGGACTTTGAAATGCCGGATATGGATGTGGACATGGATACGCCACCGGACATGGAGGACTTCGCGCAAGAGCAACCGGAAATGGACTTTGCCGCCTTGGACGTCATGATGGTGGACAGCCCCTTGGTTATGCAGGGCTTGTTCTCCGGTCGCACCAGCGATGGCCGGGCCGAGTTACTGAACCGCTATGGCGGGCGCTGGGGCGAAATGACTGCGGCGGCAGTGCTTCGCGCGTTGGAATGGTTACGCATTAACCAGCGTGAAGATGGCTCCTGGGAGCACCAAAATGCACCGTCTGCCATGACAGGACTGGGCTTGTTGACCTTCCTGGCGCATGGCGAAACGCCGTCTTCGGAGCGGTATGGCCGCACCGTGCGTAGAGCCATCAACTACTTGCTCGATCAGCAGCGGGATGACGGTAATTTCCAACAGACCGGCGGCAATCATGTTTATGGAAATGCCATTGCCGCCTACGCATTGACCGAAGCCTATGCCCTGACGCGGATTCCGCGCCTGAAAGAACCGATGGACCGCGCAATTCAAGTGATGATCGACGAACAGCAACCCAATGGAGGCTGGGATTACAACTGGAACCAAGGCCCCCGGCGCGATGCGTCGGTTTCGGCGTTTATCGTGCAAGCACTGAAGGCGGCGGAACTCGCCGGCTCCTCGGCGGACGGGATTCACGAGGCCATGGAGTCATCCATCCGCGATCTGCGAGACCACCAGAATAGGGAAACCGGAGCGTTTGTCTATGGTGATAATTTGAACCAAAACCATATCGGAATGGCAGCGATTGGCTCGCTGTTGCACCAATTAACCGGCCATGGCCGCTCACAAGAGGCGCGCGCCGGGATAGATTTTGTGCGTCAGAACGCTTCGGTCGATTGGGACGATCCGGGGCGTTGGGCCATGTATCGGTGGTACTACATCACGCAAGTCATGTTCCAAACCGGTGGCACGACTTGGGATAGATGGAATAATCAATTCGCTCCCGCCTTTGTCCGCAATCAAAACGAGGATGGCAGTTGGACCTCGCCGAGTGGTCAGTTCCCGGAAGGGGGAGGCGGACGCGAGGTTACTCATGGC
Organism: Kiritimatiellia bacterium; assembly: GCA_007126995.1. Classification (GTDB taxonomy): domain Bacteria; phylum Verrucomicrobiota; class Kiritimatiellia; order SLAD01; family SLAD01; genus SLAD01. The sequence goes on from SLAD01000270.1 coordinate 3,486, forward strand.
CCGGTCTATTCCACCACCTTCGCCGCACTGTCGTTGCAGGTCTATTACCGTATTTTGCCGACCTTTGCCGTGGTGGAGGAGCCCGTGCAAGAAGAGGAAGATGACGACGATGTCGTCATTACGATCATTTAAGAAGTGCGCCGTAGCGATAGCTGTAATGTAGAAGGCAAGGAGTAAAGAATCATGTTCCAGGTACCGAAGAAATACAGAGTGGTGGCTGTTATCATTTCGCTCGCCATTATCGTGGGTTCAAGTCTCTATCTGTGGCAATTGAGACCGCAGGAATCGCATCGAACGGCCCATATGGAAGCGATCGGGGAGCGCGCCGCCAAAGAGCTAGCACAGCAGTTGCCCGAAGGGGCCTCGATCATCCTCGTCGCACACGCGTTCCCTAGGCGTGATTTGCTTGAGCCCTCCGTGGCGGCGTTTATCCGTGCGGCTGTGGAGCAAGGGCTGGTCTTGCGCAGTTTGGAATTCCCCTTTGGCGTGAGCCGAAAGTACGACATTGTGTTTGAGAGTGATGTTATCTGGCACGAGACGTACAAGCAGATCGCGATGCGGAATCAGGATGTCGACGCCATCGTGTCGTTGGTCGGCATACCCGTGGCGGATTCTGAAGAGGCTCTGCAGTCGTTGGGTGATGGCCTGCCCCCGCTCATGGTTGTCGCCGTGCGGAAACATGGCCTGCGCCCGCTGTTTGAGGCGGGGGTGGTGACGTGGGCGCTGGCGCTGAGCCCCGACCCTGCTTCGGTCGAAGTCGCATCGGCTGACCCCGTCGAGTGGGTCAATCTGCGATACAACTTTTATTCCGCCGCCCAATTCGATGATCTGCCGTAAGCGGTACGACCGGCACGTCGTTCGGGCTAAACGCCTGGTGCGTTGAGCCCTCTACAGGGCGTGTCGATTAATTCGTCTATCCAAGACGGCAACCGACGTTTCGCACGCGTATAGCCGGGGACTCAATCTGCCGCTCGGCGGACAGCCATCGCGCTCCGCTATGCTGCGAGCGAAGAGGCGATATAGATCTGCTTACCCTTGGCCTTTGTGGAATACTGGCTCTCATCGACTGGTTCCGTATCATGGGCCGTGCCGACACATCGGACATGGACCATTGAAGGGCAGGAGCATCAGAAACTCATCTCCCGCTATTTAACCGTTTCGGACGGCGCGGATGCGGCATGCTTGTCTAGAGAGGGCCGCTGTACTAAAGCGTTCGCGCGGAAGCAAAAGCCCAACATATTCCGGGATTGGATGGTTATGGATTGGTTTTGACACGGCTTGAAAATACTGGTATTGCCCCGCCTTCGGAAAAATCGAATTGCTTATATCTGTTTTGACATCCGGTAGTAGCCTTTTTTTATCCGCGAGTTCCACCCATGGTCTTTAGCAGCGCTATCTTCCTGTTTGCTTTTCTACC
>SLAD01000304.1 GCA_007126995.1 Kiritimatiellia bacterium
CCACCGAGATTCTGCCCGAACTATCGCGTACCTTCGTTATGGACGACTTGACTGAGTCGGCTTTGCGCACTCAAGTGGACCGCTTGTTGCGCGATCCATCGCTGCGTGCAGAAATTGGCGAAGCGAATCGTCGTGCCGCACAGGACTTCACCGCCACGAAACAGACTCAGCGTTTTATGGATCTGCTCGCCCCCTTGCTAAGATAATCGATCCACGCCGATTCCCCCTTGCCACCGGCCAATGTTTGGCATATATAACAAATACATGTGCAATCAATCACCAGCGGAGAACAAGTGCTTAAGCCTGGTCGGCGTGCCAATCGGTGGCCGGGCTCAAATCCGATCCATTGATCACGATCTGCCCGGACGCGGGCGTCTGCATGGGTTAGGTCTTTTCGAGGGAACAGTGCTGAAAGTGATCCGAACGGATGATCCCATGATCGTGCTGGCGCTGGGATCGCGCGTGGCGTTGGCGCATCGCGTGGCACAATGCATTGAGGTAGACCTCTTACCCCAGTCTGAACCATGAGTATCACGTTCCTCCCGAAAGCGCCTCCGACCGCGCCCACGATGCCGCCCCTGCGCACCCAAGCCGTCATCGCGCTGGCCGGCACGCCGAACGCCGGCAAGACCACCCTCTTCAATGCCCTCACCGGCCTGCGCTCCAAGACCGCCAATTTCCCCGGCACCACCGTTGAGATTAAGCGCGGCCGCATCTCCTCGGCGCACGAGGATATTACCTTGCTCGACCTGCCCGGCATTTACGGTCTACAGCCCCATACTCCCGATGAAGAAGTGGCCTGCCGGATTCTCACGCAGCAGCCCCCGCCTGACCTGATTCTGGCCGTGCTGGACGCCACCAATCTGGAACGCAACCTGCTCTTTGTCAGTCAACTGATGGAACTGGACGTTCCGGTCATCATCGCGCTGACGATGATGGATATCGCCGATCGCCGGCATCTGAAAGTCGATGTGGACGGATTGCGCGAGGCGCTCGGCTGCCCCGTCATCCCGGTATCCGGACGGACGGGTGACGGTGTCAGCGAGCTGCGCAACCAATTACTGGAAACGGTCGCCCGCGAGGCTGCGACGCATCCCCTACCCTGCTTGTCGTGTCGCGGCTGCCCCATTGCCACGCGGCATGCCTGGTCCCGCAGCCTGTGCGATCAATGCGTACGCGCGCCGGCCACACCCTCGGAACAACATACGGAGAAGCTGGACGCGTGGCTGACACATCCCGTCTTCGGCCTGATGGCGTTCATGGCAATCATGGTCGGCATCTTCTTTATCATCTTTCAACTGGCCGAAGCCCCGATGGCCTGGATCGAAGACCTATTTGAAGCCAGCGGTGACTGGATCAGTGCCCACATGGCTGAAAGCTGGTTGCGTGAATTGATTGTGAACGGGATCTTGGCCGGGGTCGGCGGGGTGCTGGTCTTTCTGCCGCAGATTTGTTTCCTGTTCTTCTTCCTGGCGCTGCTGGACGACACCGGCTACCTCGCCCGCGCCGCCGTGGTGATGGAGCGCTGGATGGAACGAATCGGCCTGCCGGGCAAAGCCTTTGTCCCTCTATTATCCGCACACGCCTGCGCGATCCCCGCCATCATGGCCACGCGCGTCCTCGAACAACCGCGCGATCGGCTCCTGACCATCCTGATTGCACCACTGTTGTCCTGCGCCGCGCGGTTGCCGGTCTATATCATGATCGCCGGATTGCTGGTACCCAACGCGCCCGTGAAAGCCGCGCTCCTGTTGAGCGGCGCCTACCTGACCGGCATCGCCGCCGCCCTCGCGGCCGCGTTTATATTCCGCCGCACTTTGCTACCGGGCGAACATCAAGCGTTGATCATCGAATTGCCCGATTATCGGCGACCCGGCTTTCGCACCGCGTTGCTCTATACGATTGATCGCGGCGCACTGTTCTTGCGGCAAGCCGGTACGCTGATTCTGCTTTTCTCTATCATCATGTGGTTTTTGGCGACTTTCCCGCCGGCACCGGAAACGATTACGCAGGATCACGAATCGACGCCAACGCTCAGCGAAACGCACGACCGCGATCTCGCGCACTCGTATGCCGGACGACTCGGTCAGTTCATTGAGCCCGTCATTCGTCCACTCGGCTTTGACTGGCAGATTGGGATCGGCTTGATCAGCTCTTTCGCCGCCCGCGAAGTATTGATTTCCACGTTGGCCATCATTTATGGCATGGAGGGCGAAGACGAGGAGTCCGAGTCTCTCTTGGATGGTTTGCGGCAATCCACCCGGGCCGACGGGAGCGCTGTGTTCACCGTGGCGACTTGCATGAGCTTGCTGGTCTTCTATATTTTAGCGGCACAATGTATTCCCACACAAATCGTTACCCGCCGCGAAACGGGATCATGGAAATGGGCGCTGCTACAGTTTTCCTATATGAATGTGCTCGCGTACATCGTGGCCCTCCTAACCTATCAAACCTTGCGCGTGCTCGGCTACGCTTGATCGGCAGATGAAACCAGCATGGTCCATATCGACCGGTGCGGTCTTGTTGCTCGCGCTCATCGCCAGGCTGTGGTTCGTGGCCACGTTCAGCGATTCCCCGCTTTACGAACCTTTGGCGGGAGCGCATGACCGGACCATCTACCATGAGGCGGCTCAAGCGGTGGCGGAGGGAGCAGTATGGCCGGAGGGCTCGTTCGACTACATGCCGCTCTACCCGTGGCTATTGGGCGCGGGCTATCGCCTCTTTGGCGTAAGCTTGTCGGTGGCTGCGGGCATGGGACTCGCCTTTGAATTGGCAACGGTGCTCTTTCTCTTGTTGCTGGCGCGTCGCCTCGGCGCGCACCCGCTGGCCGCACTGGTGTGCGGCGGGCTGTACGCGTTGTATCCGCTCGCCATTGCCTACACGCCGCTGACGATGCCCAACACGCTGAACGTCATGCTGGTGACCGGCTTGACCTTGGCGCTGCACCTCACGTCGCTGCGGCGTCCGGCCGTCAGCGTTGGCGTGGGGCTGCTGACCGGCATAACCGCGCTCAGCTTCGCCGGCGCCTTGCTGATCGTCGTCGCCTTCGTGCTGTGGCGCCTGTGGGCAGGATATCGGGAAGGCTCCATGCCGTGGCGCGGAGCCGCCTGGTTTCTGCTGGCGTTTGCGCTGCCGCTCGCGCCGGTAGCCGTTCACAACACCAAGGCCGAAGGCACATTCGTTTTGCTGACCACCCACGGCGGATTCAATTTCTATATGGGCAACCACGAGCTCGCCACCGGCTACCCGGTCCGGGTACGCGATTTCCGCATGACAGCGCGTGCGATGCTGGAAGATGCCCATCGCGCCGCTGAACAAGAGAATGAACGCGCCCTCACAAAAGCAGAAAGTGCGGCGTGGTGGGCCGCCGTAGGACGCGCCTTCTGGCGGGAGCAGCCCGGCCAAGCGTTGGCCTTAACGTTGAAGAAGGCCGTCCTGTTCTGGAATTTCCGTGATGTGGATGATCTGCGTCACCTTGAACAGCTCCGCTTGATCGATCAGGTGTTTGTGGGACGATTCTGGCCCGGTTTCGCGTGCTTTGGCCTGTTAGGTTGGTTAGGCCTCGTCACGGCGCGACGGGCGGCGATCCCCAAGTTGGTGCTGCTCACCGGCATGGTGTCGCTGGTGCTCTTCTTCATCACGGCGCGATATCGCCTCACCTTCGTTCCCTTGATGGCCGCTCTTGGGGCCGCCGGTTTGTCAGGGCTTTGGGCGCAGGTGCGGGCACGGTCTTGGCGGCTCCTGTGGCTGTTGCCCGGCGTGGTACTGGTGGCGTGGCCGTTCGAACTTCGCGACCTACGTCCCGTCGATCATTACAACGCTTCCGTACACGTCATGGCCGCTGGCGATCCGCATCGCGCACTGGAATTGGCCGTCCATGGCTTAGCCCTCGATCCGCACAACGCCGATCTCTATCATGCCCAGGGCCATGCCTTGGCGGTGCTCGAAGAGTACGAGGCAGCCGCTGAAGCATTCGGGCGTTGTGTTGCGCTGAACCCGAATCACGCCTCCGGTCGCTATAATCTTGCCCTGATTCTGGCTCGACTGGGCCACGTGTGTGAGGCCGCCGACGTGCTGGAGGAATGGCTAACCCGCGCGCCCGGCGACCAACGTTCGATTCACCTGCACAGGGACCTGCGTCATCTGTGTGATGCCATGCAGGAATAGTCGGGCCACCCTGAGCAAACGCATCTAAGATCCCTCAATTTCTCGATTCTCGATCACGGCGCGGCGCAAGCGCCGGCCCTACACGTCAAACTGAGCGCATGCCGGAGCGAGAATTGTGCGAAAGGCGAGGGATTTAGATGCGTCTACCCTGTCGGCCCACCGTTCCAGCATTGCGCAACGCAGCGAGGGAAAGTACCCTCTCTGCTCTATGAACAAGAAACGACTATCCCTGATGCTGCGCGTTGTGGTCGGCGTTGCGCTGATTGGCGTATTGGTCCAGTGGATTGGACTCGATGCGCTGAGCGGCACGTGGCAAGCCTTCAGCCCGGTCTTCTACGCGCTGGCGGCCGCGCTCCTGTTCGGTCATTTTGCAATTCAAAGTCTGGTGCTGCGCATCCTGCTGACCGCCAAGGAGGTCACCGTGCGGGCGCGCCACATTTTCCGTCTCACGGTGATTTGCCAGTTCTTCGGTGTTTTCCTGCCGGGGGGCGTCGGGCCCGATCTCGTGCTCTGCTACAACATGGTCCGCTCCACCGCAAAGAAGGAGCTGGCGCTCAGCGCCATCATTTTCATCCGCATCACGGTGCTCTTCGTGATGGCCCTGTTCGCTTTCATCGCCAGCTTCCACCCCATCGTGGCGCAGCCGCAATACCAAGTGCTGACCGCCGGCATTCTGCTGGCGTTCTGCGCCTATTTCTTCTTGATGGCCAACCGGCACAGTCTGGCGCTGGCGC
>SLAD01000021.1 GCA_007126995.1 Kiritimatiellia bacterium
CGGCGAGGAATCCCGCCCAACCCTGACGGTGCAAGGGATGACGCCGGACGGGTTTCGATTTGAGTGGGCGACGGAACCCGGACAAAACTTCACGGTGGAATATACCGATGATCTGAGGCACCCCGAGTCTTGGCGGCGGGATCTGGGCGCCTCTCCCGTCCAGAATATTGATGGTACTGTGTGGTTTGTGGATACGGACTCGTTGAACGTGACCAGCCGGTATTATCGAGTGATACTTGACTAGTTGTGTGGTGACCCTGCCGTTGGCAGATCATCGTTAAAATAGGATGCGGAGAATGTGCATGAAGATCTACACCTCTATTAGCGTAGCCCTGCTGCTCTTGTCCGCGGAGCCTGTCCGTGCACTGAACATGTGCTGGGTGTTCGATAACCAGATGGTGCTGCAGGCGGATCGCGCGGTGCCGGTATGGGGACAGACGGAACCCGGCGGCACGGTGACGGTGCGGTTTGGCGAACAGGAAAAGACGGCCGTGGCCGACGCCGAGGGGGAATGGGCGGTGCGATTGGATCCCATGCCCGTCTCCGCCGAGGGGCGTGAACTGCATGTCGAGGCCCCGACCGGAACGAAGGTGTTCGAGGATGTGCTCGTCGGCGATGTCTGGATTGCGTCCGGTCAGTCCAACATGGCGCAGCCCTCCGCGATGAAGTCCACCGGCGGGGAACCATTCGAAGACTGGGCAGGGAATCCACTGCTGCGCACGTTCAATGTCCCATATAACCGTTGGTCGGCAGAGCCACAGACGCGGCAATTCCCGTGGGAGACACGTGTGACCAACTGGCTCCGTTGGAGACCCGCCAGCGGCCATACTCCGGCTGTGCCTTTCTTCTTCGGCAAGATGCTGCAGGAGCAAACGGATAGGCCCATCGGTATTCTGTTGGTGCCGCTGGGCGCCTCCAGTGCGGAGACGTGGGTCCCCATGGAGGTGCTGCTGAACGATCCGGAATTTGCCGATTACGCCCGCCAATCACAGGAATACATGGCCCAACATCCAGAAAATCGCGCCGCATTTGAGGCGCGCGTGGCCGAATGGGAACAGCGCAAAGAGGAGGCGGAGGAACGGGGCGAGGAGTTTACGGAGCAACGACCGCGCACCGGCATGGATGCAGCCTTCTGGCCCCGTTGGTGGGCGGGAGCGCTTTTCAACTCGCACATTGCGCCGTTACGCAATTATGCAGTGAAAGGCGTGATCTGGTATCAGGGCGAGAACAATGCGGCGGGTCATGGCGGTGCCGCCAAAACCTCCGAAAGCTATCAGCGCCTGATGCATTTGCTGATCGATTCCTGGCGGGAACAGTTCGAGCAACCGGATCTACCCTTCTACCAAGTGCAACTCTCGATGTTCAATTGGAACGACTACAACAACCGCCGTGAGAGGGATCCCAACCAGCCGGGCGGCTGGTCCGTTATTCGCGAAGCCCAGGAGCAGGTAGCGCGCGATGTGCCGCACAGCGGCATCGCGATCACCGTGGACGTCGGTGCCAAGGCCAACATTCATCCCCCCAACAAGCGTCCGATGGGTGAGCGCCTGGCCCTGCTGGCCCTACGGGATGTCTACGGCAAGGACGTGATTGCAGACGGGCCCACCTTCGCCGGGTACGAGGTGGAAGACGACCGCATCCGCGTGCGCTTCAAACACACCTACGGCGGCTTGACCGTGCTGCCGCGCGAGGAAGTCCCGGACGGACGGCTCGTGGGCTTCGCGATTGCAGGCGAGGACCGGAATTTTGTCTGGGCCGATGCCAAGATCGAGGGCGACACCGTGGTGGTCTGGAGTGACATGGTTCCAGAACCGGTCGCGGCGCGCTATGCCTATGTGCAATACCACGACGTGAATTTGGGTAACGGCGAAGGCCTGCCCGCCGCCCCCTTCCGGACAGATGATTGGCCGCTGGCGGGAGAATGAGGCCGTTGTGACGCGGTGACTTCATGACTTGGTGACGCCGGGCGTCATGGCGTCACCAAGTCACCGCGTCAAAAAGAAAGCGTGAGGAGAAAAAATGAGATATTTAATAGCTTTGCTTTTATTGGTGGCGAATGCCTCTGCCTCCTTCATCTCCGCCCACGTTCAACTGGGCGACCCGGCCAGCGAGGCAGCCGCTAAGGTGCGCTCGCAGGGGGCGGTTTCGGTCGAGGTGCTGGACACGCGCATGGTATTGCTGGAGGGGCGGCATTCCACCCGCCGCATCGAGGGCAGGGGTGCGTCCCTGTCGGTGGACCTCACGGCTCCGCGCGCAGGCGATCGCGTGGTGGTGGAGATCCAGGAAATCCATGATCGCCGACCTGAAAGCTTTGGCTATTCGATTTGGGTGAACAACCAGGAGATCTACTTCCGCACTTATGAAGAAGTGGGTTCGGGTCCAAACCATTTCTTTTTCGAATTCGACCGCGCGTTGTTGGACCGTCGCGGAGCCTTCACGCTGTCGTTTCGCAGCGAGGCCGATGCCCCGTTCAACCTCTCGCAAATCTGGGTCTATCCCGATTTCCCTCGCTTGATGGAGGAGGAGGGGGTCTACCGCAAAATGGGGTTCCGGACCGGGGCGAGCGCGCACCTGGCGGGCATGGAGGGCGGTCGGGACGTCGATCACGTAGCAATTGCCCGGGAGGTAGCGAGACGGTACGGCGGATTTGAATCCTATGAACTGGGTTTCTTCATCGGCATCCCCTACGCCCGACGCACGTTCGAAGAAATGGTCAATCTGATTGATCGTGCGTTGGCGATATCCGCGGAGTTGGGTATTCCCTATGACTTTATGTTCTCCTCCTGGTGGGGACTGGCCAATGTCGGGCCGGACGGTCTGGGCGGTTATTTCTCCGATTTGATCTACGAGGCCATTCGCTACGACGCGCCTAGGGATGCGTTCCGCCCCTCCTTTCCGAATCAGTGGGGCAACAGCATGTGGCCGACGATGAACAACGATCACCTGAACCTCGTGAACAATCATCGCATCGGGCAATTGGCGCGGCATCTTGCCAACCGTCGCGCCGCGCTGCACGCATCCGGTCGCGCGGTGCCGGCCGCAGCCATCTATGCCGAACACGGTCCGTCCTTCGGCATGGACTTCAATCCCGCCGCGATCGAAGCGGCCCGTCGCGACGGCGTAGAGATGGACCCGCGCACCGGCGATATCCGCGAAATGGGATTGTGGACGCAGAAGAACTACGCCCGCTATTTCGAGCAGCAGGTGCCGGCCTACCGCGCGGGCCTGGGCCGTGGCGATATCCTCGTTGATCGCGGCGTGGTTACGCCGCCCGCCGATCCCTATGTGGACAATATATACACGCACGGCTTCTGGGGCATGGGGTATCCCTTACACGACCGGAAACACGCCCACTGGCAGTCCAATTTTAACGAGGGCATGTGGAACAGCGGCGAGTTGACCGAAGCCTACCCGCAATCCTGGTATGACTACGCCGTAGCCAGCGCTCGCCTGAGCTGCGTGAATCTGGAACGGGTCATGATCCAAAGTTACCGCTACCTACCCTTCGCCTACGGCAACGGGCTGGAGTTTGTGTCCATCTTCAATACGCGCGCGGGCGACGAGGAGTTGGTGCGCGAATACGATGGCATATCGGATCAACCCAAGGCACCGGAGACCTATGACCGGCGGGTACTGGATGTGGTATTCGGGCGCGACAAGGAAATTGCCAACACGGCAGGCCTGTTGAGTTATGAACGCCTGGAGGTTGATGGTCGGCAAATCCAGCCTTCGGCTTCGGGTGAAGTCGGAACCGTGCGCTACCGGATCGCCGACCCTGAAACCCGTTTCGCCGAAGGTTTGCGTCTTGAAGTGTTTGGTTCGGCGGGCCGACGTCCCCAACAGGATCGCTATATCCGCGTCTTGGCCGGTTTACCTCATCAGGAGTTGCAGGAGATCCAAGTGTTGCGCGCCCGCGATTTCGAGTCCTCCGACGCATGGGGAAGTCCGCGATTTGCCACGGTCGATCTTTCCTCGCTGGCTCAGGGCGTGGACGAGCTGTGGATTGAGGTGGAACTGATGTCCGGCGGCCAACCGGCGGAAGTCAACGTTTTGCAGATCCACGCCTTGATTCCATGGCATAAGGAAAGCGGCCCGGCAGACGGTCACTTGCCCACCTTGCGACAAAGCCGCGAGCGAAACCTTTGGCTGCAATGGCGGGTGCGACTGGACCGCGCGTTGCGGGATCACGCCGCCATGACGGGGCTGGAGGAAGACATACGCCGTGCGGCCTCTGCGGCTCACCCGGCGGGTTCGCCCTACCATTCCAAAACAGCTTCCTCGGCTCTAAATGAGGTAGGGCGAAGCGTCCCGCTGAGCCGTGCGCGAGAGCAAGAGGCCATAAAGAGAATTGCCGGCCAGGGGGAAATCCAGCGTCAGGCGCAGCGCTTGCGGGATGAAGGTCGCTACGTTGCGGCATGGCGTGTACTGACCGAAAGCATGGCGGCGATCCTGCCTGCCCGGTACACCGTGCGCGGTCATGGGTCGTTGGCGCCGTGGCTGGTGGAAGTGCGCGCCGCGAATCAGGACGCCGTGGTGCAAATCGAGTTGCTGGCTGTTTCGTCCGATGCCGTTGAGTTCGTTGTCCAAGCCGATGAAGAACAGCTCTTCACCATGCAGGTCGCCGGGTTGACTCCCAATCGACCTTTCGTGCATGAGGCGCTCGGTGAAGGTCGGCATCGCATCGTCGCCGCGCCAGCCGGTGCCGAGGCCAGCCCGAGCAACCGGCGCGGGGAATGGTCCGTGGAGCTCACTGCTCAACCGGCGCCTGCGTTTTCTGATTTCCCGTTTGATCCTGTGCCGATGGTCGATTTGCCGCGCACGGGCCGGGGGCGATGGGAACGTGAAGAGGGGATCATCAAATCTTTTGAACCACCTTCGATCCAGGGGGAATTCAGCAACG
>SLAD01000070.1 GCA_007126995.1 Kiritimatiellia bacterium
ACTATGCCGTGGTGGGCTGCTACATGTACGACAGCAGGGTTTTTGAGATCATCAAAGACGTGGAACCTTCCAGGCGGGGAGAACTGGAGATTACTTCGGTCAATAATGTCTACATCAACCGAGGGGAACTGGCATACAGCTTTGTCCAGGGTCGCTGGACCGATGCCGGGACCTTCGAGTCCCTGTTGGAAGCCAACCAGATCCTGCTGGAAACGGAAAACCAGGTGATACTATAACGACAATTAATAGGCAGTTTTTTATTGAAGAAACTATAACCAGGCCCAGGATTTACTCCGAAAGTCTTCATTGAGGAAAATCTATTCGGGCTTTGCTTTTTATTAAGAGGCCTTTATTTATTTCATTCAATGAAAAATACTACTTTAGTGGGTATTGGAATTAGGTCTTAAGGGGCATGAAAATATTATGTAAATATAGTAAATTGGTAAACGAGCTCTTACCATCTATTTGGTTTGAAGGAACAGGGAGTTTGGTGATTCCTATGAAGACGCTTCTCGTTACCGGCGGGGCGGGTTTTATCGGGTCAAATTTTATCCCGTATTTTCTAAACGAACATCAAAACTGTCAGGTTGTCAACCTGGATAAGCTCACCTATGCCGGAGACCTGAGTAAGCTCAACGAAGTGCAAAACCATGCCCGTTATCATTTTATCCAGGGCGATATCTGCGACCGGCAGTTGGTGGAAAGCTTGTTTGATCAATTCCGCTTTGACGGGGTTATTCACTTCGCCGCGGAATCCCACGTGGACAACTCGATTGCAGGCCCCGATGTATTTATTCAAACGAACATCAACGGGACCTTTACCTTGCTGGATGTGGCCAGGAAGAAATGGATGCTGTCTCCCGGCGTCTGTCAACCGGGCTGTGAGGGTAACCGCTTCCTGCACATTTCCACGGACGAGGTCTACGGATCCCTCGGGGAAACCGGCCTTTTCACCGAGGAAACCCCGTACGCACCAAACAGCCCCTATAGTGCCAGCAAGGCTGCAGCCGACATGCTGGTGCGGAGCTATTTCCATACATACAAGATGAATGCGGTCATCACCAACTGTTCTAACAACTACGGTCCCAAGCAGCACAATGAAAAACTGATCCCTACCATCATTTGTAAAGCCCTGGCTCTGGAACCCATTCCCATCTATGGGGATGGTAAAAACGTGCGCGACTGGCTCTACGTTTTGGACCACTGCCGGGCACTGGACCTGGTATTTCACCAGGGAGAGGCAGGGGAAACCTACAACATTGGAGGAAACAACGAGAGACGCAATATCGAGATTGCCCGGGCCATTTGCGCGCTACTCGACGAAATGCTCCCGGAAAACAGGACAGCTAATGGCCTGCAAAGTTACAAGGAACTTATTACCTTTGTTTCCGACCGACCCGGACACGACTGGCGCTACGCCGTTGATACCACCAAGATCGAAAAAACACTGGGCTGGAAGCCGGGAGAGAGCTTCGAGAGCGGATTAAGAAAAACGGTGGAGTGGTACCAGCAGAAAAGGTTTTCCATAGTTTAATCCGTTTTTGAAGAAGAAACAGACAGATTAGGCGACCAATTTTCTTATCGACGGCTCCTCTTGACGGCCCCTCTTATAGAAGTAGAAGATCAACATCCAGACTACCCCTGAATCTTTAGGTTATTTTCTATGATAAATGTTTGATTGACATGGGAGTAACACATCTTCATTACACAAGCATTCTTTATGGAAACCTCTTTTTAATCGAATCTATAACGAATAAATCATCCAGGCGTATTATATTTTTAAATTTCTGCCTATAGAGTTATCACTTTGAGCAATAAAATGATTAAGCCACTCTTGAGTTGCAGTGAATCAAAGTCTTAAGAAGTGTTGTTGAGTCGCTCTTTTGGGGGTTGCTAATGGATAAACCAAAGTATTCTGTCGTCATTCCCGTTTACAAGTCTGAAAAAACTCTTGATGAGATCTGCGCTCGAATAATATCTGTATTTGAAGATATCATTCAAAAACCAGTTGAAATCATCTTAGTAGATGATGCTTCTCCAGATAATTCTTGGTTTAAGATGAAAGCATTACATCAAAAAGACCAGCGCATAAAAATAATTCGTTTAGCCCGAAATTTTGGTCAGCATAATGCGTTAATGTGTGGGCTTAAACATGCTAGCGGTGATTACATTATCACAATGGACGATGATCTTCAGCATCCACCAGAAGAGATACCCAAGATGGTTAAGTGTATGCTCGATAACCCGGAACTGGATGCGGTTTTCGGAAAATATGATTCAAAAAAACACTCCTGGTGGCGCAATCTCGGGAGCAACATTATGAGAAGAATAATGCTATCCATTTTCAATTTAGATAAAAAATATAAAGGCAGCAGTTTTAGACTGATAAAAGCAAGCATCGTTCATGAGATCATCACAACAACAACATATAAGCCCAGAATCGGCCAGTTAATTCTTTTGTCAACGAATAGTATCGGCAATGTAACAGTTCGTCATGATCCGAGGCTATATGGAACAAGTGGCTATTCACTATCTAAATTGGTTAAGGATTTTATTAATAATATTCTCAATAATTCAGTTATATTATTGAGAATAACGAGTATTATGGGCTTTTCCAGTGCAGCTTTGAGTGTGGTTCTTGCGCTATATTTTCTGATTAAATATTTTACTGTTGGAATTACCGTTTCGGGGTTCACGTCAATTGTCTTGATTAACTTATTTTATTTTGGCTTTATCCTTTTTTCTTTAGGTGTCGTCGGAGAATATTTGATCAAAATATTGTTCGAAACCAAGGGCTATCCTCAATTTGTCATCAAGCAAAAGGAATTATAAGGCAGATTGATCGGACTCTTAGGGAGAAAGGTTGAAAGGAATGAAACGCGTTTTAATCTTAGGAACAGGCAATGCACAGGTTGATGCCGTGCGTTTCTGCAAGGAATGGGGGCTTTTTGTTTATGCCTGCAGCTACAATTCCTATGGAAGAGCGACAGCCTTAGCCGATCAATTTGAGCTCATTGATATCACCGATATCGAAAAAGTAAAAGCTTATACAGAGACGAACAACATTGATGCGGTTTACTCGGTAGGTTCAGACATCGCGATGCCCACGGCCTGTGCTGTCAGTGAGCAATTGGCTCTTCCTCATTTTGTGACATTTGAAACAGCACAAATATGTATGGATAAGGCGAATTTACGAAAATCCCTGGGTTTAAATGGCGGTGGTAATATTAAATATCAAATGATCACTGGGAAAGGAGAACAAATAAACATACCCTATCCTTTTATCATGAAGCCTGTAGATAGTCAGGGGCAAAGAGGAGTTAAGCTTATCAAAAACTTCGATGAATTTGAAAAGCACTTTGATGCCGCCAGAGAATTTTCAAGGGCTGGGAAAATCATCATCGAAGAATATATTGATGGGCCAGAGATATCGGTAAATACATACGTTTATAATAACGAAATTATTTTTTTCGCCATTTCAGATAGAGTATCGTGGGAGCAATACCCAGGTGGGATCATTCATAAACACATCTTGCCTTCCAGGATCTTGAATCATGATGCTAATAAGGCTGTTTTAGATTTAGTTCAAGAAACCATACAAATTTTGAGTATTGAAAATGGTCCTGTTTATTTTCAGATTAAGTTACAAGATAATGAACCTAAGCTAATTGAGGTAACGCCTCGGCTTGATGGCTGCCATATGTGGAGGCTATATACTTATTCTACGTGCATTGATTTGTTGGAGGTGACCTTTAAACATCTACTCGGTGCTCTGCCAAAACCTGAAACCTGTTTAAACCCCGAGATCTCCAATGTATATAGTTTGGAGTTTTTTTGTGAGGTTCCTGGTAAACGTGTAGATTACAGCAAATATTCTACAAAAGATGCTTTGTATTTGGAATGGTATTATAATCCTGGAGAAAAAGTGATGCCCATAAACGGGCTCTTTGAAAAGGTTGGCTATGTCATAAGAAATGATAATTAATCCAGCTTGCAAAAAAGGATGGTAAAATGAAAATTGCCATTACAGGCGGTTCAGGATTTATCGGAAAATGGTTGATCAAGGATACTTGTCCTGAAAATGAGTTGCTCGTTTTGGGCAGGAAACTTGAGATGACCATTCCAAATGTGCATGAACAGACCTGTACCTATGTTCAAACGGATTACTCAATATCAAACTTGTGTGAGCTACTTAGTGGAAGTGACGCTGTGGTCCACCTCGCAGCTGTGAGAACAGGATCCAATGCGTTGAAATCGTACCTGCCTAACATAACAGTTTCAAATAATATTTTTGAAAGCTGCATCAAAGTTGGCATTAAGAACATCATTGCTTTATCATCAATATCTGTTTATTCCGCTGAGAACCCGTTGCCCTGGTCAGAAGACCAAAGGGTGATACCCCAGACGTTTTATGGAATTTCCAAAGTAACCATGGAGAATCTTGCAGGCTACTATAGCGGACCAAAAGGATTAAGAATTAAATGTTTAAGGGTGGCACGCGTGTTAGGTTTGCACGAACGTCCAGGTTTCATGTTGAACACCTTTATTGAGCAAGCCTCTAAAAAAGAAACCTTGAAAATATTTGGTCGGGGTGAAGGAAGGCGAGAGTACATCTACGTAAAAGATGTAACCAGTGCTATCATGACTGCTTTGGAGCATGGCGATGCCGGAGGTTTATTTAATGTTGGCACTGGCAATAATCTATCTCATGCGGAAATGGCCTTGTTAATTAATAAAGTATTTGATAATGAAGGGAATGTGGTTTACGCTCCTGAAATTGCAGAAGATAAAAGTTTCTATTTGATGAACGTTGAAAAAACAGCGAGGGAATTGTCATGGATCTCAAAATGGACCATTGAGGATGGTTTGCAAGACATCCGA
>SLAD01000126.1 GCA_007126995.1 Kiritimatiellia bacterium
ACCAATGCAGCTAAAGGACCTGCAGTGGCCAAGAGTGGAGGGGTTCGCAAGGTTGGAGAAGGAAAAGAATAAACCATAGAAATTGGCTGGCAAAAAAGCACCCATCAGAAACAGAGCCTAAGTCTTGTTGACTGGAGGCTTTGCATTTCTTTGTTGGAGAGGGTTTGTCCATTGCACAAAGGCAAAGACTGGGTGTGCCTGACCTCTAACGTAAATTTTACTTGGAATTCTTGTGTATTGTTATATTTTACTGTCCATAACTTGAATGTTTCCTGCCATTCTGCACGAGTTTAGTCTTTCTGAATTGAACTGGAAGTAGTGGTGGACCTTGACTTGAAATCAAATAAAATCAAATATTTGGTTGAATCGTCCCTAAAATCCATATTTGATAATTGCTTTGAAGCACTCTAAGCACCTCAAATATTTGTCAAATATTTGGTCAAGCATTGCTTCCGACGGTGCGCACTGCACTTTTTGTCGACTTTTCCAGATGAAACGAACTAGTAGCTTGGTCTGGGAGGGTAGTATGAATGGAACGCCTTATTTTACCAAAGTTACAATTGATGGAAAGCCTCGTCTGGCATGCAATTCGTGTGGACGCGATGAAGAAGGCAAATACAATCAGACATTTTCCTATGTAAATGGGTCAACTTCTTCAGCCCTGCTGCATTTGGCCTCTATTCATGGCGTCTTGAGCAAGAACAAGAAACCAAAAACTCAGCACAACACTTTGGACAACTACAGGATTCCAGCCATCGACAGCTCACATCCAATTTGGCCTCGGTTCATTCAAGCTCTTTGCTAGTGGCTGGTTGATGACTTGATTCCTCTTCACAAGCTTACCAAACCAGGCATAAAATCTGTTTTTCAATTACTAGGAGTGGGTAAGCTGCCCCAACCACGATTGATGAAGAGCTATTTGGTAGGCTATCAAAGTGCTGTCATGGAAAGCCTACGTAATGAACTTGCAACTCTTCAAGGTTCCGTCGCTTTGACAGCGGACTCATGGACAAGCAGACGAGAAGTGGGCTTCTTTACGATAACATGCCACTATATTTCACTATCTTGGGTGCGCTTGCTTCTGTCCTACATCCGTCACCTTGCCCACGCTTCGTGTTTGTTAGGAATTGAAGTCGACGATGCTCCAAATACGACCTACAGAAGATATCCATCGCACAGCTCAATCCTATGCAGCAAAGATCGACAAAAGCAACAAAGGAGTGGCTTTTCAGAGTCCTCGACGACGGTGAGTGCAATCGTTACTGACAATGAACATGCTATGCGAGCCGGTGTTCGGATGGCTCAGCACCCGAGTTTAGCTTGTTTTGTTCACACAATGCAGCTGTGCGTTCAGCATGGCCTCAATCTACCACAAGTAGAAGTTCTTCTGACCAAAGCAAAACAAACTGGTGAAACTGTTTCGGCACAGTCTGCTTCGTATGGACACACTTCACGAAAAGTCGGCCCAATTGAATGCCCCAAAGCTTCAAGTAATCTCTTGGTCGAAGACACGTTGGGGAAGTCTTTTAATGGCTCTAAGACGCTTGATTGAACTGCGATTGCCCGTCTCTCTCATAACTGATGATGCCGACATCTCCGCTGCTCGTTTGACTGATGCAGAGTGGAATTCTTTAGGCGCCACCTGTGACGTCCTTCGACCTATCGAAACATGCTGCACAACAGTAGGTGGCCAAAATTATACAACCCTATCGACGGTTTTACTTCTGCTAGATACTGTTCGAGCGGAGCTAAACGAAGCTGTGCCGAATGAGACTCAAATAGCAAAAGATCTACGACATGGAATTCGGGATGAAGTTTATACGCGCTTCAAATTGACGGGAACAGAAGCAGAGTTGCATGTGCTTGCAATGATGCTTGATCCTCGGTTTCGAAACCAAAGTATCTGCATGACCTTTCTCGGTAATCCGGCCAGCGCAGTGGATATTTGGGGTCGTTCTAAAGCAAAGTTAATCGCTAAAGTGTCACGATGTATCAAATCTAATCTGGATGGAATTGGAGTCGAAACTTCCTCCCAATTACCTCTTCCCAGAGTAACTCTCGGACCCGACAAAAGTAATCCGTTTGCCCGTCTTGATAGAGTGAGGCAAGAAACACTGTTAAGGCGACCCAGTCCAGAAGACCAGATTGGGGTTAAAGCTGCAGCCGAGGTTGAAGCTTATCTAAACGAAGAGGCAGCTCCTAATAAGGGCGAGGATGGTTCAGCTTTGAATGTGCTGAACTGGTGGAAAACCCACGCCTATCAATTTCCTAATGTTGCTACAGTGGCACGATCTATCTTGTCGATTCCTGCATCGTCGGTTCCTTCTGAACGCGTGTTTTCCAAGGCAGGCGAGCTACTTACAGTCAAGAG
Organism: Kiritimatiellia bacterium; assembly: GCA_007126995.1. Classification (GTDB taxonomy): domain Bacteria; phylum Verrucomicrobiota; class Kiritimatiellia; order SLAD01; family SLAD01; genus SLAD01. The sequence continues at coordinate 2,372 of SLAD01000126.1, forward strand.
GCTTCAAATGGAGGCGAAACAAGTCGACATGTTCCTATTCCTCCACAATAACAAAGAGGAAATCATGCATCTTCGAGTAGATAATCCAGAAAGGCCCTGAACTGCCATAAAGGCCGGCATTCTGATGTGTTGTTGCACGTTTCAGCAGCATTTTCAAGGACTTTTTTTTTGGAGGTCTTTATTATTGAGTATTCCTCATATTTGACAAATATTTGGTTGAAAATCTGAAAAAGGTCAAATATTTGAGATTGAGTCATTTCCAAATATTTGTATTTGGTTTTTCCCATCAAGGTCCATCACTACTGCCAAATGAATCGAGGCGGGTGTTCGTACTTTTCGGAGCCAAATCGGTCCCGAATTCCGGGGGACCAATTCATCTGGGCAGTTATTCCGACATTTCTGGGTGGATTTGGTGGTGCCATTTTGGCACCTACAACCATCGGGGTGGTTCCCTGGTAAATAGAGCTGGTTAAACCAATACATTTTATTCCTGCTGTCAATCTATATCCTGTCGATTCGATCCCGTTTCGACTTGTCAACTCTGTCAGGAATGGGTGCTCTTGACTCTTCCAAATTGTGCAGGTTCCCATTTGTCTGTAAAATATGTCCTTCTTCGTATCATACTGAGAAGTTTTGCATAGGTTGTCAGCATCTCGGTAGTTAGTTCAAGAGTGTCCTTAAAGCCATAATCTACTCGGTGTAGTAGTAGTTCTCGACTCAAATCCTGCTTATCTGCATTCTTTGTGATGCAAGAGGTTCAGTGGGAAAACCAAGAGCAAGTGGAAAGGACTGTACCTTCAGCTCTTGCTTATCCGGAAGGATGGTTTACAGGGTTTCAGTTGTCGGCACTCCAAGCATAGGATCGCGTCCCCGTTTCAGAGTCAGGCAGGCAATACTCCTTCTATGTACATCTCTGACGTCTCGAATACATTTGGACAGCTGCAGTCATTTCTACATTAGTGTTATCCAATCAACTCGACAAGGTACTTTGATTTCACTAATACTCCATCCTCCATACAATTCACTCGGAATCTTACCTTTCAGAGACTCTAGGATCGGAGAGGTGTTAAAAGATGTGAGGAAAGCATCAAGTACAGTCCATACCCTTCATTTTTCAACTGGCATTCGAGATCTTTAAAAGCTGCCAGAAATACGCAGATTTTAGTCCAAGATACTCTTTCTCATTCCCTCTACTAGAAAACAATACGAGAATCCATAAGGCTGGATAGTAAAATAAGTATATACCTGCTGTGCTCGAGTCGCTGAAGCTTTCGCATTCTGGTGGCCTTGCCAGTTGGGATCTGATGGCTTGGACTTGAGTTTCTAGAGCCGACAACCTTTTCGACACGTTCATGAAGACTTCTATCTGATACTGGGTTCAAATAAGGAGTGAGCCTCATGAAATTACCAGCAGATGCTGGCGGCTGTACAACATCAGCATCACAGATGAAACCTACCTCAAGCCACCTTTCAATGGTTTGGAGCATATTGTAAAGCTGGGGGAAATCCTCCTCGTTGCCTTTTTGAAGTTTGTGGAGATAAACCTTGTTGCTTTCGACAAGGTCTTCAAAAGAAGCTGAACCCTTTTGGCGCTTTGAAGTGCAAATCCTTCCTTGCTTGCCGCTATCATCATCAGTACTACCACTGATGATAAAAGCTATCGCAGTGGGGGTATGAAAGATATTGGTCTCCTTCTCTCTGTCTGCCCCTGTGATTTGGGGACGGCAGGGCTGAAGGAAGATTTTGCTTCCGTTTTTGTGGGCTTCCTCATGCTTGCCACCTCACAGAAACGGCAAGAAAAGAAGTGAACTGGATCTTGGTGTTGGTTTGGTCCAATTTTTAGCCGCAATCCCTTATAACAAAGGAAAGATTTCTACTTTGGTGTGTTTTTGATATTTTGGCCGAAATTTCGCGAGTTAAGAACGATCGAAGTTGAAACCACAATTACACAAATACCACATATACAGCAGGAGACGGAATAGGTTTATCTGGTACAACGTTTTCTGTACTAGGTAATAATGGACTTGTTCAAGAAACCTCAGGTCTTGCTTTAGGTACACCAGATACATTGAGTAGCTCAACAACCAACAGTGTTTCGGCTAGTTCTCATACACATGCTATTACAGGACAATTAACTGATACTATTACAAGGTTAAGGGCCACTACAGAGGGCGATTATCAATCAGAGGATATAACACTATTAGAAGGGGATAATATTACTTTATCTGATGATATAGGGACGCTGACAATAAGTGCACAGAATACTACTTATGAAGCATCTGACTTTGATATAAAGGATTTAGAAGATGAAGATGGGTTGAGAGCGATATGGAATGCTAAACTTGATTCGGGTGGTTGGTATGACGCTAATCAGAATACAATTAATCTTTCTTCTTTTAATGATGATTTAATATATGAATCTTCTATTACAGCGGGTACTGGATTAACTAGAAGTGGAGATGAGTTCTCCACCAATGATGTAGAGATTGATCATAATTCCCTAA
>SLAD01000345.1 GCA_007126995.1 Kiritimatiellia bacterium
CTCTGGGGCCAGCAGCACGGCCCGCTTGGATATCCGTTCCGGAAGCCTAAGCCGTGATGACAGCTCACCACAGATTGGCAACTTTGGCGTGGCGGCAAATGGAGCAGGGCCGGTTTTAAATATCGCTGACACGTCCGTCACCGGTCAGAGTAATTTCACCACCTATGGACAGGGAAGCGGATCATTATCCGTACGGGCATTAACGATTGGTGTGTTTGGTGCTGCTGCCGAAGGAACAGTGAATATCAATACGACCGGATCGGTTACCGCAGTACAAACAATCATAGCCGGGCAAGACGGGACGGGTACCATCAATCTCAGTGGCGGTGAACTGAATACGCCACATTTTGGGGGTGGTCTCGTTTTAGGTGAAAACGCAGGCTCCACAGGAGTCATCAACATGGATGGTGGAACTATGGGAGATGGCACGGACGCCAAGCAGCGGTTCATAAGAATTGGCAGGTCCGGAGTCGGAACATTTAACCAAACCGGCGGGGACATTGAACTGGGCAACCAGTTTAACAGTGCCATTGAAGTCGGGATAAATGAGGGTTCCACCGGCACCTATAATTTTAGTGGAGGAAGTGCTTCGATGCAACGCATCACCGTTGGTATGGAAGGATCAGGCACACTGAATCTCTCTGGAACAGCGGAACTGACGGCAAATGAATTTGGCACGTTAACTCTTGTCGGGGGTGATACCCCGACCGGTCAAGGAACCGTGAATTTGGACGGAGGCCTGTTAACCGTCAATCAAATCCAAACACTGGCGGCCGATCCCAGTGTCAGTGAGAGTATCTTTAATTTTAACGGAGGCACCCTGCGACCGTTTTCGGGGTCACTAGGCGCAACCTTCATGCAGGGCCTGACTGAAGTGAATATTCTAAGCGGCGGCGCTTTTATTGACACCGATGGCTTTAATATCACGATTGCTCAAGCTTTCCAGGGAGATGGCGATTTAACCAAGCTCGGTGAAGGCACCCTGACACTTGCATCGGATTCCAATGCCTCCACCGGCGGACTCATTATTGAGGAAGGGACGGTCTCCATTGAACATGCATCGTTTCTGGACTCATCCGCCACCATCAACATTTTCGACGGCGCTACGTTGGATATGGATTTTGCGGATACACTTACCGTCAGCGCATTGATTTTGGATGGAGAGGAACAAGTCATTGGAACCTATGATGCCAGCACATCCGGTGCGTTCCTCTCTGGTGATGGAACGATCAGCGTAATCCCCGAGCCGTCCGGGGTTATGTTATTCGGGCTGGCCCTCTTAACTGCGGGCGCTGCTCGCCGTCGCCGCAGCTTTAATTAACATGCGCTAGCTCAGTCAGGGCCAGCGAGAATTCCCCTTTTCCGTCTGAAACCGGGACAGAAGCGGTTTTCAGCGTTTCTCCCGGGAGCAATACGGTGATTCCGAAAGGCTCATTCCATTCGAACCGGACCGTGCCGCTGATCGATTCCTGATCAACTTTAATATTCTCCAGTTCAACGCCACCACTCAGATGGGCGTCCGTAGTCAAAACAGTCGGTATTTCTTTCCATGGCAGGATCTTGAACATTCGGGTGCCATGCAAAGGAACCGTATAGGTGATGGGCTGGTCCCCATCAAACAGTCCCAAATACTCGCCGGTTATGGTTTCCACAACGGCCCACTTTTCAGCGTTCGTGGTTATCGGCAGCTTGGCGATCGTAAAGGATACGTCCTGATCATTTTCCTGCCAATTTGAGGTGGCGAACATATCCCAGGTGCCCAGACTGCCGTCAATGTTGGTAAATGAATTAAAGTACTGCTGGGGTGCGATCTCATAATCATAATCCAGAATTCTGAACGGACTGCTCTGGCAGGGCATGACCCGCCGATAGTACGCTTTCCGTTCCGGCTGGAATTCATTCATTTTTTCGGAAAAACAGGAAATCCCGCCCAGAATGACCTGATGCGCCACGCAGGTGAGGGCTTCCTCATCCGTATACGTACCGGCGCACAAGCGCATGGTATCGGCTATCTTATAGTGTGTCGTCCGCTTGCGGATCATCAGTGCATCCGGGTCCGTATGGTAGATTTCGTCATAGAACGTGCGCATGAGACCTTGCTGGATGCGTTTCGCATGTCCTTCGACGCCGTCACTGTAGGTAATGTCTCCGGTATCGGGGTCATACTGCTGGATTCGCCGCCAGGTTCCGAAGACATCGCTGGTGACCCGAACGGCGTCCGAAAGACCAATCCCCGCTTCATATAGTCCCCCGCAGGCGATGGTATAGCATTCGGGCCCCAGGGCTTCCGTAATATAGGTAAGCATGGTCCGATACGCTTGGGCACGGGTCATTTTGCGGTTATAAAACTGCACGTTATCTTTATTCACGGTGGCGCGCAGAAAATCCATCTTGTGGAGCGTGAATCCCTTCTTCTTCAGTTTGGTAAACACATCCGTGAAATATTCTTTTGCATGGGGGGAAGTCGGATCGACAACCAGGTTGTCGGTTTTTCTGCTGCCATATTCAGCCGTCCGGTAATATACAGTGTTGCCCTCGATATCTTTGAGAAACAGGTCCGGATACTTTTCCACATACGGATCGCTCGGACTGATTACGGCCGGGCAGGTCCAAATTCCGGGCATCAGGCCAGCCTCTTTCATTTTTTCAGCCGCGTGGGTCATGCCCGCAGGAAAGCGATCATAGTTCGTATCATAGGTGCCGAACGAGGTCATCCAGCCATTGTCAATCAGCAAGCCGTCCACCGGAATGTTGCTATTCTTCAGCTCCAGACAATTTTCCTCGAGGTCGTTCTGATCGAACTCCAGCCCGAAGAACTGCCAGGAGCAGTACAGTACCGGTTTCTTTCTTTCTGGCTGCTTAAACCCAAACTCTTTTTGGGTCAGAACCAGAGACTGCCGCATCAGTTCCCAAATATCCGTTCCCGAATTAAAGACCACCCAATGGCTTGCTCTTGATTCGCCCGGATCCAGCGTCACATAGTCCATCTCGGCACAGACCTGAAAGTAGTCCATTCCCGGGGGGTCGCCTTCAAAGCCAAGATCGATATTTGAAAGATGCTCCAGTTGTCCAAGCAAACTGACCGCAAGTTTGGGGCCCTTCTCATTCAGTCGGGATGAGATAACCACCACACCGTCTGATTGCACCAGGCTGCTGGCCATCACTTCTTCTTCACTGAGCGTTTGCGAGGCTCCACCGCCGGCAACCACATTTCCGGATGCCACCAGCGCGTCTTTGAAACGAGCATCGCGGGCGCTCGGCTTGAACGATCCCGGCTGATCCCCTTTCATTTTAGCCTGCCGGACAAACAGCCAGTCGTTAAATTTGGCGTTGTCAACCACCACAGCGTCATCGCCTTCGGACCGGTAGGGAATCATGTTCTTAAGGATGACAACATCGCTGCCTTGATTTTTCAGGAGCTGCCTGGTTGCGGCCCACTGCCCGTCATCGGCAATAAACAGTTCCTGAATAATCTTTAGCCCCCCCGTTTCACCGGAAATCTGAAAAACGTTGCCTGCCTCTCCAGCAAGCGTATGCGGTGCGGGGCTGGACGTTTCCGTAAATGTACACGGATCAAGGGTCTTTCCGCAAAGGATAGGCAACTGAACGCGCCCGGTGAGCTGGATAGATTGCGAGGTAATTTCATAATCGCCATTGTCCAGCATGTTTAACGTAAATTGTTCTTTATTCATCAGCTTACTACCTTGGTCATTCATATGTTTCGGTTAAACGTCACCCTCACCGGAATGAGGTGGTGGAAATTCGGGGCTCCCCGGTGATCCTGTCACTCAATGGGTTCGGGCTCATAGTCGGAAGGATTCACCCAGCCGGTCTGGTCGGCGCTCGCCTCCCCGGCCATGTAACGCTCGTAGAAATCCTGCGCTTCATCGCTGGTGAATGGATAGCGGTCAAAAATATCCCCATCGGGGCCGACCACCCGCGGATCGTTTGTGCGGGCGAGATCTGCGAACAGCTTTTCCTTTAACATTTGCTTGAGATCCTGATACCCCGGTTTGTCTGCAAGATTGATGAGACAATCGGGATCCACTGAAATCTGATACATCTGTTCCCGCGGATTCTTACCGAAGCACAGCTTCCAATAATGGTCGTCGATCCCGTCTCTGCGCAGGTTGAGAATGCAGGTTTTGGTCGGAGAACCATCGGTATTCAGGTATCCGGTTTCCGGATTACCCGCCGGCCAGAGATGCGGCTTGAAGTTATGGATATAAAGGAACCCGTCCTGAATAATGGAACGAATGGGGTAGCCCTGATTTTCCGGACGGCCGTAGTCGTGACGCTCCTGTCCGAGGATCACGTAGCCCCAATCCTGCTTGCGCAGACGGTCATCGAAGATTTCGCGCATGTCCTTGCCGGAACTTGGCTCCATACCGGCAGCTTCAAGGTCCAGACCGGCGGCCGCCATGAAGGTCGGCGCGAAGTCCACAAAAGAAATGAACCCTTCTTCAACCCGGCCGGGATTCTTTATGCCGTCCTTCCACATCACGGCCAGCGGCATGTGATTTGAAACCTCGTACTGCATCCCCTTGGCTCGGGGGAACGGCATCCCGTTGTCCGAAGTGAAGAGGATCATCGTATTGTCCAACTCGCCGCGTTCTTCAAGGAAATCCAGCATTCTGCCGAGGTGGCGGTCCGCGTGTTCAATCTCGAACGCGTAATCCAGCATGTCCGTGCGGACAATTTCATTGTCCGGCCAGTTGGCGGGAACCGCATCGACATCGGACAGTTTCTTACCGCCGTAGCGTATACCGGAACCGTACTCATAGGGACGGTGGGGTTCACGGGCGCCATACCAGAAGGCCCAGGGTGCATCCTCCTCTTTGTCCTCCATAAACTGCTCAAAATTCCGGGCATAGTCACAGTCGGAAATAAACTTGGTGGGAGACGGAGAGGTATGTTGGTTGTATTCCCGTCCCACCAGCGGCCGGTCCGGATTCCCCTCGACCCTGCCCGGCCCCCATGCCTTTCCGGTGAAACCAGAGGCATAGCCATGCTCCGAGAGGGCCTCCATCCAAGTCTTAAACCCAGTCTCCGGCCATACCGCGCTGTGTACCCCGATCTGTTCCAGCTCCCAGCTTTGGCGACCGGTGAGGACCGCCGCGCGGGAAGGAGCGCACTTGGCGTTGGGGGTGTAACAATTCCGGAACAGAATGCCCTCTTTGGCAAGACGGTCAAACGCCGGTGTGTTCACCCAGGTCGTTCCATGTGCGCCCATGTGCAAGTACGAAGCATCGTCCATGATGCAAAAAAGAATGTTAGGACGTCTCACCGGTTTGGATGCTGAATTTGTCATTTCTTAATGGGTCTTTAGTATGCTCACACAACCTAGGCGCTCCGTCATAATAAACGAGTCTATATCCCGCATACTTATATCTATCTTACCTATAGAAGTTAGGTAAATGCATAAACAGCCGGAAATCTTAGACAAACTGACAGGACAAGCAGTGGGTGTTCACGTGCTTTCACCGAAAAAAGCAGCATAAAAGAGGTTGGCGGTCAGGTTGCGCTATTTAATAGAGAAGATTAGAGCAAAAGATAAAGGCGAATCGTTCTGCCCTTGTCCTAAGGAACGCTCTGATTTTGACTTGTCATAGGGAATGCTCCACCTTACCTTCGCAAGGCTATTTTAACGCTTTTTCGAAAGGATCATTACTCATGGCTATAGCAACTAGAACCGTCGCAGACATACACGTGCCCAATGAACTCGCGCGATTGCGTGAGATCGCTTATAACCTCTGGTGGTCATGGACTCCGCGAGCGCGGCGATTCTTCTCCACCATCGACACGGCACTGTGGGCCACCTACCGGAACCCCGTTCAGCTCCTGATCAATATTGAACCGCATCAGTGGGAGCGTTTGATCGAGGACGGCGGAGCGTTTATGTCGGATTATCGTCGTCTGGTGCGCGACTTTGATCGCTACATGTCGCCCGAAACCACCCCTTTTCAGCAACAGTTCGCGGATTATGACGGGGAACCGATCGCCTATTTCAGCACCGAGTTCGGCTTGCATGAGTGTCTGGGCATTTACTCGGGTGGCTTGGGCGTGTTGTCGGGTGATCACGCCAAGGCGGCCAGCGATTATGGCCTGCCATTCATCGGCATCGGTATCCTGTATCGTAGCGGCTACTTTCATCAGTCGGTCGATTCGGATGGCGATCAGGATCATGTTTTCGCGAATTACGACTTCAACCGCTTGCCAGTCAGCCCGCTGCAATCGAGCACTGGTCGCGACTTGGTGGTATCGATCGATCTGCCCGGTCGCGACGTAAAGGCGAAGGTGTGGCAGTTGCGCGTGGGGCGCGTGAACCTGTACCTGTTGGATACGGACATTCCGGAGAACGACATTGCGGATCGACCGATCACCTCGCAGCTTTATGTGCGTGGACGCGAGATGCGTCTGTGCCAGGAACTGGTGCTGGGCATTGGCGGCGTGCATGTGCTGCGCGAGTTGGGCATTCAGCCGGCCGCTTGGCATATGAATGAAGGGCATTCGGCGTTTCTCAACCTGGAACGCGTGCGCGGCTTTATCCGTGACGGACTGTCGTGGGACGAGGCGGCCAAGACGGTCGCCGCCGATACCGTCTTCACCACACACACGCCGGTACCGGCCGGCAATGAAGCCTTCGACACCCATTTGGTCGAGAAATATCTGGCCGAATACGCCAAAGGTGTCGGTGTGGAGACCAAGCGTATCATTGACCTAGGCTTTTCTTATCCTGAGGGGGGCAGCCAGCCGTTTAATCTCACCGCCCTCGCGATTCGGATGAGCCGGTACGTGAATGGCGTTAGCAAGCTGCACGGCGAAGTGTCGTCCCATATGTGGCATCACCTGTTTGATGACAAGACCGCGGCCGATCTGCCCGTGGACTATGTCACCAACGGCGTGCATGTCGCCACTTGGCTGGGCCATGACATGCGTACGCTGGTGGAGGAGGAAATCGGCGCGGACTGGAATGAACATCTTACCGATGAGGATTTCTGGGCCAAGGTCCGTGATCTGCCGGATAAGGAGCTGTGGGATGCGCACAATCATCAGAAGGAGCGTATGATTCGCTTGGTCCGCTCCCGTTTGGTTGAGCAGTTTGCGCGGCACGGCAAGAGTCCCGACGAAATGCGCGAGGTGAGTGCGGTACTTGATCCGCAGGCCTTGACGATTGGCTTTGCGCGACGTTTCGCGACCTATAAGCGCGCCGGGCTCATTTTCCAAGACATTGCGCGCCTGAAATCGATTATCATGAACGCGGACCGCCCTGTGCAGATTATCTTTTCCGGCAAAGCCCACCCGGCCGACATGCCGGGACAGGATCTCGTCCGGCACATCTTCAACATTGCCTTTCATTCCGAATTGGCGGGTCGGATTATTTTCCTTGAGGACTACGAGATGCGGGTCTGCCGTCATCTGGTCCAAGGAGTGGATGTCTGGCTGAACACGCCGCGGCGTCCGCGGGAAGCCAGTGGCACGAGCGGCATGAAGGCGGCCATGAACGGCGCGCCGAACCTCAGCATATCCGATGGGTGGTGGCCGGAAGCGTACAACAGCAAGAACGGCTGGCTAATCAGTGACGGGCGTGAATACGACAACGAAGAGATGCAGGATTACGAGGATTCGTCTTCGTTCTACGACATTCTCGAGCAGCAGGTCGTGCCAGCGTACTACGAGAACCGCGAGCAAGGTGTCCCGACGGACTGGGTGGCCATCATGAAAGACAGCATGGCGACCATCATCCCAGCGTTCAGCGCCGCCCGTATGTTGACGGATTACACCCGTAAGTTCTATATGCCGATCGCGCAAGAGTAGGTGGACGGCGACGCGCGTGCCGGGCTACCGGAATTCAAGTACGAGGATCAGTGTGCCGCCGTCATGCGGCGGCCCGCCCAGAATCGCAGGCACATTGCGTCGTTGCTGTACCGAGGTGCTCATTAAACGCGTATTGCCTTGATACCAGTCCACTTGGGCGCGCACGCGTCCATCGCGCTGACTCGCATCAAGCTGCAAAACGTATCCATGACCGATGTCGAGTCGCGTTTGAGAAGGCAGCGTCATCGCGCTCTGCGTGATGTTCAGTAGCCCATAGTGCTCAAACTGGAAGATGCGGCGGAGGCGATATTCGACACGGTCCATACGAGCGTCCAATGCCGCCGGCCGGTCCGACGCATGAATCAGCATCGCCTCCACCGTAACAGTCTGCGCACCGGCCTGGTGCAACCAGCCAACCGGCCCGAGCCCGCCGCAAAGCAGCAGCACGGCAATCCATCGCTGCAATATCTGTTCAGCCCGCATAGCCATTATCCTCTTGCACATCATCCATCATCACCCAGATCACGGTGAGACCGGTATCCTCATCTTCATACACCATTGAAATGGCATCGGGCAAATCGCTTTCGACCCATTCCACCTGCGTACGCTCCGCCACCGGAACGGTCGCCCACGGCTCACCGGTTGGCCGTAAGCCCCACCACGTGCCCGCGAACAGCAACAGCACAGCGGCGACAGACAGTCCCCATCGCCACAGTCCGCCGACCACAGCGGTGGGGGTCGGCTCGGCCACCTCGTCCTGCGATAAACGGATCGCCCGTTGCACGTTCTGCCACGCGGCTTCCGGGGTTTGCGGCGGCTCCACCGATTGAGCCCGACAGGACTGCCCAATCGCGAGCCACTGCTCCTGCAGATCAGCCAGCGCCGGATCTTCTGTCAACAGCTTCTCCAAGCGACGCAGCCGACGCGGCGACAACTCGCCGTCGAGCGCCTGACTCAACCAATATGCTGCGCGTTCCCTCTTCATCGTACGTCCTTCAGTTGTGCTTGAATGCTCTTGCGCGCGTAGAAAATACGCGACATAACCGTCCCTCGCCGGCAGCCCGTCGCAACGGCAATCTCGTCATAGGACAGCCCTTCCACTTCGCGCAACATCAGCGCGGTGCGATGTTCCGGTGACAACGTCTCCAGCGCCCGTTCGAAAACGGTCTGGATCTCGGCTGTCTGGGCAGCGGAGTCGGGTCGCGAGGTGAGGCTAGGCGGCAGAACCGAATCGGCATCGCGATTGGGCTCCAAGGCCTCGCTCAGCTCGACCTCGCGTTGCCTTTTCCGTTTCCGCACAAAGTCCAGCCCCGCAAAGGTCGCGACGCGATAGAGCCAGGTGTAGAAATCGCTGTCACCTTTAAAGCTGTCCAGCTTGTGCCACACCTTCACCCACACGTGCTGGGACAGGTCGCGGGCGTCATCCTCGTGGCGAACGATGCCGTTCAGCAGTCCGTACACTCTGGTGTAATATGCCTGCATGAGCTCCCCAAATGCGGCTTCATCGCCGTTTTTCGCCAACTGCACCAGACGGGGAACATCCACTACATCCCCATCGGCATTCACGGGGTTAGACGCATGCGGGGACATGTTTATTCAGATCAATAGATGCGACCGGACCACTCGCAGATATCGTAGAGGCGCTGCTGGATCTCATCGGTCAACTGCTCCCAGCGAAAACGCCAGCGCCAATTGCCGCCCTCGACGCCCGGCACATTCATGCGCGCTTCCGAGCCCAGCCCCAGCACATCTTGCAGCGGATAGATGGCGGTCGCGGCATTCGATTTGGCCGCCAGCGAAATCATATCCCAGTGGATTTGGCTGCCGTCCGTCTGCACATAGGCCAGAATGGTCTGGCGCTCGGCTTCGATTTCCTCTTGCGTGCGGGTGCTGTTTTCGCCCGCGTTGCTCCAAAACCAGCCGACGGTGGTGTCGTTGTCATGCGTACCGGTATAGACCACGCAGTTGGTGGGATAGCTTTCCGGTCGGTAGTCCGCTGCTTTGGCGTCGTTGCCGAAGGCGAACTGCAGGATGCGCATGCCCGGAAAATGATAGTGGTCGCGCAGGGCCTCGACGCCTTCGGTAATCACACCCAAGTCCTCGGCGATAATGGGAAGTTGGCCAATGGCCGTAATCATGGCATCAAAAATGGCGCCTTTCGGACCATCCACCCAGCGCCCATTCATAGCAGTGGGTTCGTGCGCGGGAATCTCCCAATACGCTTCGAAGCCGCGGAAGTGATCGATACGCACGATGTCGACCATCTCAAAAATCTTCTTCATCCTTCGAATCCACCAGTCATAGCCGGTATGTTGATGGATGTCCCAACGATAGAGTGGGTTGCCCCAGCGTTGCCCGGTGGCGCTAAAATAATCGGGCGGCACCCCGGCAATGACGATCGGTTGGCCTGTGCCATCGAGATAGTACAGGTCGGGATTCGCCCAGACGTCGGCGCTGTCGTGGGCCACAAAGATGGGTATATCGCCGATCAATTTGACATGATGTTGATGGGCATAGTTACGCAGCGCCTGCCATTGGCGATCAAAAAGGAACTGCTGAATCTTTACGTTGCGGATCGCCGTGTGATGCTTGCGGCGCGCCTCGTCCAGCGCCATCGGATCCCGCAAGCCGAGCTCGCGGGGCCACTCCGTCCAAGGCCGCAGATCATGGGCATCCTTCAAGGCATAAAAGAGGGCGTAATCTTCCAGCCAAAAGGCTTCCCGGCGGCAGTATTCATGGTAGGCCTGCTTGAGCTCATCCGAAGCCTTGCGCTCGAACGTTCGGCAGACGGACCGCAAAATTTCCATCCGCGCCTCAATCACGGGGCCGTAGTCCACCTCATGGTCAGGGAACTCGGGAAATTTTCTCAGGCGATCGGCGTTCAACAATCCCTCATCCACCAAATCATCGAAACTAATTAAGAGATGGTTTCCGGCAAAGGTCGACAAGGACTGATAGGGTGAGTCGCCATAACTGGTGGGGCCGTGCGGCAGGATTTGCCAAAGGCGCTGTCCCATGCGTTCGAGGCTGTCGACAAATTGGCGGGCCTGCGAACCAATTTCGCCAATGCCATAGGGTCCCGGCAGCGACGTCGGATGCAGCAATATTCCACTTTCGCGATCAAACTCCACAGCAGCGTCCTTTCAGTAAAGGTACAAACCATCACACAAAAACGTTTTTACGTTGCCCACCGATCCCTGTCCATATCAAAACGACTGGCCAAACTCGATGAACCACCAGTCGTAGTTGAAGGCCCTGCCCGAATCGGTCCAATGCCGACGATAGCCGCCCTCAATGAATTGAGCCCCACTGCCATACCACAGCCGCACCCCCGCTTCCGCGTGTCCCTTCCAGTAGGAACTATCGGGATCGCGGAAACTATTGTCGGCCCTCGATCCACGATTGCGATCCGACGTCAGGCCATTGTAACTACCTCCGCCCCCCAGAAAAGGCGCCACCGGTGTGCGAGGCTTCAGGCGGAGCGTCATGCCGATACTGTAATAATTGCCGTCTTGCAGTCGGTTCGCCAACCAATGGCCGAAAAGTTCGCCAAACACGGGGGTCCCAACCAACCAAACGCCCGACTCGAAGCCTCCGCCATACACATCGCCGCTCGGCTCACGGACGATACTGATGCTGATCCCGGCGTCCTCCTCATAATCGCGCACATCATAGCCGAAAGCCGAGCCACCAAAGATGAGCGCAAGACCCAATAGCAGCCCGAGCCGTCGGCTGAATGGAGTTAATCGTTTTTCCATCAGGCCTTGATAGCACGGAAATGCCCTGCGGACAAGAACCAGAAGAGGCGATGGCTACGGGGAATTGATGCGATTTTCATTTGCAAAATACGATTAGGGCTTTACCTTATGCACAGTTAAGTAGTCGCGAACCAATCAGAAGGAGATAAGTATGCGTAAATTGATGGCTTTGTTTGTGATGTTGGGTCTGGTCGCTGGTTTTCAGTTGGACGCTCACGCGGGCAGCGGTTGCTGCGCTGGCGGCAAGTCCGCTGACAAGGGCGAAGTGAAGGACGGCGATTCCGAAGATTGAGTTTTGACTTAGGTCAAAAGCAGCGCCGGATGCGGTTCACGCGTCCGGCGCTTTTTTTGTGTGTTGAATAAGCCCACCTTTTTTGTCATATCCGGTGCACGTGACAACCTATCAGCTACGATCCGATGACCATACCTAGCCCTTGTTTTGTGCTTGAAGAAGAACGACTGCGCGCGAATCTATCGCTGTTGCGCGGCGTACAGGAGCAGGCCGGTTGCAAAATTATTCTAGCGCTGAAGGGGTTCGCTCTCTTCCCCACCTTTCCGATCGTGCGGGAGTACCTGCCGGGCACGACCTCCAGCAGTCTTTATGAAGCGCGCCTCGGTCATGAAGATTTCGGCGGCGAAGTGCACGCCTGTGCCCCCGTCTATCTTCCACAGGAGATGCCGGAGTTGCTCGGTTATGTGTCCCATATCACCTTCAACTCGCTCTCGCAGTGGTCCCGTTACCGCTCCTTGATCGAAGCCGAACAGGGACGCGTTTCGCCTGCGCTACGTATTAATCCGGAGCACAGCGAGGTGGCCACCGACCTGTATAATCCCGGCGCACCGGGATCGCGCTTGGGCGTCTCTATCGAGGAACTGAGTGATGGACTGCCCGAAGGCATCGAGGGTCTCCATTTTCATTCCCTATGCGAGTGTGGCGCCGACGCACTGGAACGAACGCTGGCTACGTTCGAGCAAAACTTCGGGCATCTGCTGCAACAAGTGAGCTGGCTCAATCTGGGCGGTGGCCACTTGATTACCCGCGAGGGATACGACGTGGATTTGCTCGTCCGCCTGATTCGTGATCTGCGCACGAAATATGACGTCTCAATCCTGCTCGAGCCCGGCGCGGCCATCGCTTGGCGCGCGGGTTATCTGACCGCCACCGTGCTGGACCGCGTCGAGCGGCGTGGCATCAAGACGTTGATGCTGGATGTTTCGTTCTCGGCGCACATGCCGGATTGTCTGGAAATGCCCTACAAACCGACGGTCCGTTCTGCCCGCGATCCCGCGCCCGACGAACAAGGCTGGCGGCTCGGCGGTATGACGTGTCTGGCGGGCGACTGGTTGGGTGATTACGTATTCGAAACGGAACCACAAATCGGCGATCCGATCATTTTCGAAGATATGATGCACTATACGCTGGTCAAAACCACCATGTTCAACGGCGTCGCGCATCCTGCCATCTGCATGCGTGACGCTGAGGACAACATTCGCCTCGTCCGCGAATTCGGCTACGCCGATTATCGCAGTCGCATGGGTTAGAGGTACGGCGCGAACAAGCGGGCCAGGCCGTCGCGTAGTTTGACGGGTAGACTGCGGCGATTGACGTCCTCCATGCGCAACGGAACGGCGTCCGCGATGCGCGCCTCCGCCTCTTCGTCGAGATGTGTCGCTAACTCGGTGTCATAACACTCGAGCCCAAGTTCAAAGTTCAAACGCAGACTGCGCGGATCCCAATTCGCCGATCCGATCATGCACCACATGTTGTCCATCACCATGAACTTGCTGTGATCAAAAGGCAACGGCGTCAACCACACGCGACAGCCCCATTCCAGAATCTGCCACATCTGCGCCATCGCCGCCCAGGCCACCAGTCGTTGATTGTTGTGGCGCGGCAAGATGATGTCCACTTCGACGCCACGCAGCGCGCAGGTATTGAGGGCTCCGATCAACGCCGCGTCTGGCAGGAAATACGGCGTCACGATGCGTACACGCCGATGCGCCACCGAGAGGGCACCATGAAAGGCCATCCGCATCTTGTCGTAATAATGGTCTGGACCATCGGGAATTGCCCGCGCGATTACGTTCCCAACAGAGGGCACGGCACCGAACCAGCACTCGTCATCCAATCGCTCCCCGGTAGTGAATTGCCAATCCTCCGCGAAGACGGCCTGCAATTCGTGCACAACCGGCCCCGTCACTCGAAAATGTGTATCGCGAATCGGGTGGCCACCCCCACCCTCCGCCAGGCAATTGCCCATGCGGATATTCATTCCACCGGTGAACCCTTGCTGGCCATCGATCACCAGAATTTTGCGGTGATTGCGCAGGTTCAGATAAGGCATGAACCAGGGCACCAGGCTCGGCATAAACCGCGCCACCTTCACACCCCGCTGTCGCAGCCGCTGGGTCACGGGTGGGATCGAGTAGCGCGCCCCCACCGCATCGATCAACACGCGGACCTCCACACCGCGCGCCGCCGCCTCCGCCACCGCATCTACAAACCGGCGCCCCGCTGCGTCATTGTCGAAGATGTAGGTCGCCAAGCTAATGGATCGCTCGGCCCGGGCGATGGCTTCCAGCATCGCCGGATACGCTTCATCGCCATTGTGCAGCACTTCGATGAAATTGCCTTTCAGCAAAGCCATGTCGGTCAACCGCTGATTCAACTGCGCCATTTCTTCGACATGCCGACTATCCGGCGGCAAGTAATCGGGGAGATCCGTCACCGGGCAGATCACATCATTGGCCAGCGAAAGGCGTTCGGACTCGTTGCCCCGCAAGCCGCTGGCCCGGCGACGCAACCGGTTAATGCCAAACAGCAAGTACAGTGTGGGACCGATCAGCGGCGCCAGCCAAATCAGGCCGACCCAGCCAACTGCGGCCCGCGAGTCGCGCTTATAGATGATGGCATGCCCAGACGTGACCAGCGAATACAGCAAGCCCAAGGCCGCCGTCGCATAGATCCATACGACTTGAAACACGTCACGCATAGCGACACATTACACGCAAGATACGCGGGCTGGCGATCTTTTAGCGGTCTGTGGGACATGTGGGAGAGCATAACTGCGATCGTTTCACCTTACGCATAGCTTCGGCGGACCATTTTTTGGTGCGCCAGCCTCTGCGGCTGGCGTGCAAGGACAGGAATGTCCTTGTTCCGGTTGCTGGGCACATGGGCATTCCTGCCCATGTGTGACTTGTGTGAGTTATCTCCGCCGGAAGAGTTGATGGGTGACGAACCATTCGCTGCCATGGCGGAAACGGAACAACTCTTCGCACGCCATGAAGAAGACCCGCCACCGCTGAAACCATCGGGCCGCATCGTCTGCTCCATATGTCTTTTCGAAGAGCGGCATCAAGACATCGCGCTGCTCGTCCATGCGGCGTAGCCACGCCAGCAGGGTTTCCGCATAATGTACGCCGTTCACGGCCCACTGCGCCTCAACCTGAAGGTGCTCATGAAAGTGACTCAGCAAGGATTCCGCGGGCATCAGCCCACCGGTGAAGAAGTATTGCCCCATCCAATCCGTCGCATCCTGGGTTTCGAAGGGATAGGTGTGCTCGCGATGACAGAAGATATGAACAAATAGTTTACCGTCCGGGTACAGCCAGCCCGCGATCCGCTCCATCAGCACCGGATAGTTTCGCATGTGCTCGAACATTTCCACAGACACGACGCGATCGAACGCGCCGGGATCATGTTGAAAATCATTCATGTCAGCGGTGTTCACTTCCAGATTGGTCAATCCTCGGCGCGCGGCGGCCGCGTCGATAAACGCCTTCTGCGACCCCGAGTTAGACACTGCTTTTATCCGCGCCTCCGGATAATGTTCGGCCATCCAGATCGACAGCGAGCCCCATCCGCAGCCTAGTTCAAGCACGTCCATTCCGTCTTGGATATCAGCGCGCTCACAGGTCAACCGCAGCATCTCCTCTTCCGCCTGCTGCAGCGTAGTCACCTGGTCCGGCCACAGGCACGAACTGTATTTCAATCGTGGCCCCAAGACAGTCTCGTAAAATGCGGCAGGCACTTCATAGTGCTGTTCGTTGGCCTTGTCCGTATCGCACGCGATCGGTTGTTCGGACAGACTGGAGATAAATCTTTGCTCTGTCCCATCATCAGCCGCTTGCTTCGCCTGCTTCAGTCGCTGTCGCAAGAGGCTACGAATACCTACGCGAATCAGCCCATCAGGCAGCCTCCCCCGCTCCATCCAATCGATTAGCATGCGATTCATAACGGGCTAAGCCTTCTCTTTGGGCGGCCAGGGAATAAAGGGACTCGTGGTTTGCTGGTAGTTGCGATAGTCGTCGCCGCGTGACTTGACCGCCTGATTCTCCGTGTACGGGATGCCGGTGAAGCGGAACAGCGTGACCAACATGACCAGCGGGCCCAATAGCGTCAACCACCACGCCGCGTGCCCGACGGCAAACGCGACATAGGCAAACCAATGAATCCACTCAAAAAAGTAATTGGGATGTCGGGAATAGCGCCATAGGCCTGCGCGACAGGTTTTGCCTTTATTGTCCGGATTCGACCGGAACGACTCCAATTGATGATCGGCGATGCTTTCGCCCGTTATCGCGATAATCCAAATCGTCAACCCAAGCCAGTCCCACCCGCTAAACGTTGCGCGAGGCGCCAACATGGCCGCCAACGCCGGCAAGGCAAACAACCACGCCGCGATGGCTTGCGCTTGAAAGAACAGGAAGAGCCGGGACTCCGCGCGGTCACCCCAATATTCTTTCATGGCGGTGTAACGGCCATCCTCCGGCTTCCCGATCACCCGGTAAATCAATACGTGGTAGGTCAACCGCAAGGCCCAAAACGAGGCCAGCAGCGCGATAATGGCGGTTCTGAATGTGGGTTCGGCGAGCGTGAAGGCATAGAGCAACGTGAGCAGCGCAATCCCACCGGTCCAGCC
>SLAD01000120.1 GCA_007126995.1 Kiritimatiellia bacterium
TACACCTCGCCCGGTGACAGAGACCTGGCCACGTCGCTTGGAGAATCGTCCGTGCCGGATGACTTCTTCACCCGCGATCTGGATGAAGCCATTGCCAGCGGCGAGGCGCAACTGGCAATCCATTCGGCCAAAGATTTACCGGCACAACTGCTCCCCACATGTGTTGTGGCGGCCTATTTGCCCGCCCGCGATATCCGCGACGCGCTTGCCTTGCGTGCAGACATGGCCGAAGGCGAAACACCGAAGGTGATTGCCACCAGCAGCCCGACGAGGGATCAACACATTCGCCGACTTTTCCCGGGCGCTTCGACAAAGCCTATTCGCGGGACTATTGAGCAGCGTCTTGCTCAGGTGGATGCAGGTGACTATGACGCGGTAATCGTGGCCGCCTGCGCGCTGGAACGATTGGGCTTGGCTGACCGGATTTCGACCTACCTGCCCTATGACCCCGCCCCGCAGCAAGGCCGGTTGGCGCTGGTTGTGCACCGCGATAATCATGATTTACGAAAAGCACTGTCCCCGCTGGATGTACGGCAAACAGCCGGTCTGGTCGCCATTGTCGGTTGTCCGGCGGATGCGGCGCTCCTAAGTGCCCGCGCCCGTAGCTACTTGGATCATGCCGACGTCGTGATTCATGATCGACTATTACCCGAAGAAATCATTCAGTCCGTTCAGCACAAGGCCATCATCGTCGGCAAGAAAGGCGGCGACGCATCGACCCCGCAATCAGAGATACATCGCTTGATGCTCGAGGCGGCCGAAAAGGGTCAACTGGTTGTGCGCCTGCAAGGGGGCGACCCTTTGATTTTTGCCCACCTCAGCGAGCAATTGGATTTCCTGCGCAATTGGAATCTGCGCGTCGATCTCGTCCCGGCTCTAACGGCAGCACAAGTCGCGGCGGCGCACGCGTTGTCGCCCTTAACGCATCGGCATGACGGCGGACATTTGCATCTCGTGACCGGGCACACGCCCACCGGCGAGGAACCTGCCCAATTTCCCGCACCGGGAACAGGAAACGTGGCAATCTATATGGGGGTCAGCGAGGCCGGCGACATTCAAGCGCGATTGCAACGGGCGGGCTGGCCTGATGATACGTCCATACTTGTGGGTGAACGACTCGGCTATCCTGAGGAGGCCGTGCGCTCAATTCCCTTGGGTGAGTTGGGCGCAGCCACGATTCAACGCCCGGCCATCTTCTTGTTGGGCACACAGCTGTTTCCGGTCAGTGAGCGCACCTTATTTGTGGCGACCGACCCCGAACACTTTTTGCGGCATGGCCCATTGATTCACTTTCCGCTCATCGAGCTCGTTGCCGTGCCACTGGCAGAGCGGATCAAGGTATTGCAGCAGCACCTCGACCTGATGGACGGCATCCTGTTCCCGTCGCGATTTGCGGTCCACGCCGTGATGGAGGCTGTGCTCGCGCATGGTGATGTCCGTGCCCTGGCCGGCAAACATCTGCTGGCCGTTGGTCCGGCAACGGCGACGGAATTGCGTAGCTATGGTGTGCGGGCCGACGCCTCGGTGGATCATTATGGCGGCCTGCACGCCTTACTGTCGGAAACCACGCCGCTACAGGGACAAACCTATCTCTATCCCTGCTCTTCCAAAGCGCCGCAGGCTGCCCGAATGGAGCGCCTGCAGGAAGCAGGATTGCGCGCGCAGCCCGTCGTATTCTATGAGAATCGCGCAACAACCCAACGACCGTTACCCGAAACCCCGTTCACACGCGTGCTCTTTACCAGCGCCTCGACGGTAGAGGCCTATTTCAGTCGCTATCCGCAGGAGCGCGAGGCGCAACGGACCTGGCTGGCAGTTGGCCCATCGACCGCGAAAGCGCTAGCGGAGGCAGGATTGGACGCAGAGCAGCTCATCGCCCCTCGCAAGCGCGACTGCGGTCGACATGGCGTTTGAGTTGCGAGAATGATCTGAACTTGGTCATTCCTTGATCCTGCCTGCTTCTTTCGGCTCGATGGGAATCTCGCCCTCCCGTCGCGTGATGGGGCCAGGGCGACGCGCCGCCCGAGCTGCAGGAGCACGAACGCGAATGCGTTCAGCGGCCTTTCGCATCATCCAAAAGCGGGGCCAGATGCCCTCGCAACTCTTTGGGTAGGTCCCGACTTTCATAGCGCTCGATCCGCTGCCGCTGACCGGCCAGTACGGCCTCGCGCAACGGGGACACCTGACAAAGGCGCCCCATCATTTCTGCAATCGCATCGTATTCTTTCTGGTGGAACAAGACCCCGGCGCCATCCATCGTATCCGGAACAGCGGCCGCCGCATGGGCCAGCACGGGTACATCCAGCGCCATCGCCTCGAGCACCGGAATGCAAAAACCCTCATGTTCGCTCATGCACAGAAACAGATCGGCCACGCGATAACAGGCATTCAGTGACTGCTGCGGGATCGATCCGGTGAACACCACGTCGCGCAATTTCAGCTCCTTTTGCACCGTCAACTGATAGGCGTGATAGGCCTCCATGCCGTTGTAGGAACCGGCCAGGATCAAGCGGGAATTGGAATCGACATAGCGTTGGAAATAGTGGAAGGCGTAGAGGATGTCTTCGATTCGCTTGTTCGGCACGCATCGCCCCACAAA
The DNA here is from genome assembly GCA_007126995.1 of Kiritimatiellia bacterium. Lineage (GTDB taxonomy): Bacteria > Verrucomicrobiota > Kiritimatiellia > SLAD01 > SLAD01 > SLAD01. The sequence continues at coordinate 2,600 of SLAD01000120.1, forward strand.
AAGAATGTTGGTCTTGCCGTCATCAAAGAGTGCTCGCTGCCGACGATCCAGCCCGTTTCGCAGCGCGCCGAAATCGAGGATAAGCGGCAAAACCCCTACCGAGGCGCACCCCATCTGCTCAAACTCCCGCGCATTATACGCGCTGTCGGCCAAATTGACGGAAGCCACAGTGGCAAGCCGTTTCGCTTGCTCCCGTCCTTTGGCCAGATTCATCGCCACCTCCTCCTGCACGCCGCGTAAATAATCCGGCGGCGTGATGTTGTGGTAAAGAATCGCTTTGCGGCAGGGTAAACTGGCGAAGACATCGTTGACGACCGAGCCAATGGAAAGGTGCAGCAACACGATGTCGTCGGGCTTCACCGTTGTCCGAATCGCCTCGATATCCAACGCATCCTTGCGCAGTTCGGGCAGGATCCGACGAGTTTCCGAACAAATCTCCGAGGTGTATCCCCAAGACCGGAAAATACCCCGCATCACCACGGCCTCGTTACTAATCGCGTCTCCACGACTGTAACCCGCGACAAATTGATAGATGGCGCTCACGGGCGACACTGTACCGGAGGCACGCGCGGTTGGACAAGTCCGGTTACGGGTGGCGAGTAAGTGTGCCGGTTCCGTTCGGTTTCCTCCCGGCGGCGCGGCTCATCCGGAGGATTCGCCCTACCCTCGCGTGATGGGACAGGTGGGGCGAGGCGTCCCTGCCGAGCCGCTGGAGCAAACGCAAGATCAGGGCCTGTCCACGTGCGGAGCATACTCACGGCTCATCCGGAGGATTCGCCCTACCGAACTGGGACGCTACCCGCGTGTCTCGCCACACTGCGAAAAGTTTTTTTCGACAGGTTCGATAGGAATCTCGCCCTACACTCGCGTGACGGGACAGGTGGGGCGTGTTCGCCGAACGCGTCGCCCGCAGTCGCTCGCTTAAGGCATGAGCTCTTCGGACAAGCGGACACGAGCGCGATAGAATCGCGGAATAACAGCCTCGTCAGAGGAGAAGCTGTTGGTGAACGTGTTCACATGCGCAGGCTCATCTTCGAGCAGCATAGTGAAGCTGCCGGACAGGATATTGGTTGTATACTCAATAGTGTACAGTCGCTCGGGGACCGTGGGCCACGATAGGATGTGTCCGACGACCTCATAGACCTTCGTGGTGGTCGAGTGGGTCTCGTCCTCCGGGTCTGTCCATACAAACTCCGTGTACTCATCGGAATATTGGGGCGCAACCGCGGTAATGAAAAAGACGGAATCAGGATCGGTCGGGTCGGTACCGGCGATGAATGCCTCGCGCGCTGTCATGCGATGCCCCTCGCGCAACTCGTCAGGGTTCTCGATCGCTTCTACGTCCCCGAAGTATTGGTACTCCCACCAGTCCGGCAGACCGTCTCCATCCGTGTCACGTGTCAGGCTGACGATGTTGGTAAGCGGCCCAACATCCGCGTATAATAGCGTCGTTGCGTAATCCGTCGCCGTCATAATCTCCGAATCGGCATAAAAGAGAGAATCTTCCGGGCTGCTATGGCTGTAAACACGCACGAAAAACGGCTCGCTATCGCTTGGCCTGGGTCCCCGTAAACCTACCGAAAACAATCCCGATTGCTCCAACGCCGGTGAAATGTTCCGGCCGATATAACTTTCCCCATTGGGCAGCGGCTCATTCAGTTCGTGCGGTAAGCCGTCTTGATTCGGTGGATGAATCCCGTGCTCGGCCGAAAGAACTTGAACGAGTGGTCCGTGTGCATACGTGCTTCCTTCCAGCAACGTCCCGTTCATGTCGGCGACTCCCACGGTGGGCATGAGGTAGAGCGGTGTCCGAATATGTCCCTGACCAAAACTTAGCGGGACCACCGCCAAGCTCAAAACAGTGAAAAATAACCGGGCCCTGATTCCCTTAGCCGAAAGAAAGAAGTTCATGCGCACCCCTCAAAAGGATTTCTTACGTCGCCATATGCCAAATAATACGCCACCCGCGAGTAAGATCAAATGTATGGTTCCGGGTTCCGGGATTACAGTGAAGTCGTCGGTCCGATCCGTGTAGTACTGATTGGTGATGGTCAGTGTGCCCGGGAACCCGAACGGTAAGGGCGGAGGGATTTCGAACGCGTCACTATGCCCCCATGCGATATCCTCACCCGCAGGTGGCGCCGAGTCCCAATCAAAGAAGCGTAAGTAAATGTGACTAAACCCACTTGGGTAGTCGGCCGTATCGTAGGTGAAGCCAATTGTATCGAAATGGGTACCAGCGCCGAAGGCCTCATTTAGA
>SLAD01000103.1 GCA_007126995.1 Kiritimatiellia bacterium
CAACGTGGCCACGGCATATTCGGGATCATCCTTGAAGCCATCGAAGAAATGCTCGGCATCATAAATGACTTCTTTGCCGCGCTCTTTGAAATAGCGAACGGTGTCGGCGACCATCGCAATATTTTCTTCGGGCGTCGTGCGCAGTACATCGCGCACGTGCAGCTTCCAGCTTTTACCGAAGAACGTCACCACCGGCGTATCCGCCTCCATCATCGCCAGCACGCCGGGGTCCTCGCCCACGGCGATATTGGCCCGGCGCGTGCTACCGAAGGCGGCGATTTTGGCATGTTTCAGGTTAAGACGCTTCACATCCCGGAAGAAGGCCATATCCTTCGGGTTCGAAGCGGCGTACCCGCCTTCGATATAGTCCACCCCAAAGGCGTCCAATCGCTCGGCCACGCGGAGTTTGCCCGTGCCGGAGAAGGAGATGCCTTCACCCTGCGTGCCGTCCCGCAGCGTGGTATCATAGATGGCAACGCGACTACGCATTGGCCTGATCCAGTTCAAAGGCTTTGTGCAGGACCTGCACCGCTTGATCGGCGTAGGCGCTGCGGATCACCACGGAGATCTTGATCTCGGAGGTCGAAATCATTTCCACATTGATCTTGTTGTTCGAGAGCGCTTCAAACATGCGATACGCCACACCGGAGTGACTCCGCATGCCCACACCCACGATGCTGATTTTGGCGATATCCACGTCATACGTGGCGCCAGCGGCACCAAGTGATTCGAGCAGTTTGTCGACCGTGGAGCGCGTCCGGTTGACCTCGTCGCGCGGCACGGTGAAAGAGATATCGGTGATCCCGTGCTCGCTGACGTTCTGCACGATCATGTCTACGTTGACGTTGGCTGCCGCCAACTCCTGAAAGAGCCTGGCCGCCACGCCGGGTTGATCCGGGACCCGTTGAATCGTCACTTTTGCCTGATTTTTGTCGGCGGCCACGCCGCGTACCACTATCTGTTCCATATCATCCACCTCTTCCTTTACGATCGTTCCGGGGATACGGTCAAAGCTTGTCAGCACCTCGAGCTCGACGCCGTATTTCTTCGCAAATTCGACGGAACGAGACTGCAGCACCTTAGCACCCAGACTCGCCAATTCCAACATCTCGTCATAGGCGATCACAGGCAGCTTTCTGGCCTCGCTGACGGTGCGCGGATCGGCGGTGTAGACGCCATCCACATCGGTAAAGATCTGGCAGCGATCCGCCTTGAGCGCCGCCGCCAGCGCCACCGCCGTGGTGTCGGAACCGCCTCGCCCCAACGTGGCCACGTCCATGCTAGGCGCCAACCCTTGAAATCCGCAGACGATTACAATGCGCCCTTTGTCGAGATTCTCGATCACGCGCTCGGGATTAATGCCCATGATTTTGGCTTTGGTGTGGGCGGAATCCGTCGCAATCCCCGCCTGCGGTCCCGTCATGGATACGGCTTCCGCCCCCATTGCGTGCAAGGCCATGGCCAGAATCGCCACCGACACCTGTTCCCCGGTCGCCAGCAACATATCCATCTCGCGCTCGTCCGGCTGCGGATTCACCTGCTTCGACAGATTAATCAGATTATCGGTGGTCTTCCCCATGGCGCTCAAGACCACCACGACACGATGACCCGCTTGTTGCGTATCATAGACGCGCTGGGCCACCCGCTGCATGCACTCGGCATCGGCCACCGAGCTGCCACCAAATTTTTGCACATACAAAGCCATGCTAACCTATTCCTTTCTCAGCTGTTGAAGCAGGCCGGCGACGTCCATCGCCCCCAAGGCGCCACCCTCGCACGCGTCCTCGTCCCAGTGCCCGACGCTGTCCGGCTCGATGTCTTCGCCGGCCAAAACGAACGGCACACGACGCTTGAACCAGCGTCCAGAGCCCGAGGACACCGCGCTGGACGCACACAAGGCCACCCGCATGGGCTTGTGCGCGTCCAGCACCGTTAACAAAGGCGCCAACACGGCATGATCCAGACGCTCCAACGCCCAAACCTTATCGGAAGGACGTCCGTACCGACCACCCAACTGAGGCGCTTCGATAAAGATCACGGCGTGTTCCGCCTGATGCAGTGCCTGGACCATCGGCGCAATCCGGAGCGTCTTGCGCTGACCTTCTCCCCGAGCCCAAGGATCGGAGAGCAACACCATATCGGTTCCCAGATAGTTTGCCAACCCTGCAACCATGGGACTATTGGAGGCCAACACGGTTTCCCCCAAGCCAGACGCGCGGGGCGCAAGCCGCTGACCGCCACCCCAGGGCCATAACGCGTTAGCCGGGTTTTCGCCCAAATCCACCCGCACCTCGTTTACCGGATGCATCGCCAACACGTCGCGCGCCGCCTCCACCCATTGCCGAAACCACGTCAGTTTCCGGTAGCGCGGCCACGCGCTGGCAATCGTATCGCCCTGAAAGCGATACGGGGGCACTCCGTGAATGCCCGCCGCCTGGCTGCCGGGCACACGGGCGACAACGCGACCGGGCCCAACCACGGAGAGCTCGATTGCCGAGGGTGGCATCGCGGCGGTGATCGCGTCCGTGAGCGATTCCGTTTCTTGCAGACTGAGTCCACGAACGCTCGGGTCCATCATCCTTTCACCATCCATGGTGACGAAGTCGGCGCGGTACATCCAGTCGTTCGCCGCCCCGTCCACGCCTGCGCCGAGCGCTTCCAGCGGACCGCGCCACAGGCGATCGACATCGCCTGCCGACAAACCGCAGAAACGCCCGAGCACGGCTTCGGGGCGATAATCCTCCTCGCTGCGCAGGGCCGTCAATTCACCCCCGCAGCCGGTGACGGTCAGCTTGGTCGCCGCCGGGCAGCGCGCCATCTGCATAGGTGTCCGCTGATCCAACTCATCACTGGGTTGATCGGCCATGCCTTCATAAATTATGACTGCTGTATTCATTTCGTTCGGTGATGCGCGCGCATTGCGGCGGTCGGGTTACACGGGGCTCATCGCCGCCATTCGCCACTCATCTGCTACGGGCTAACGGTATAGCAAATCAGGTGAAATCTTCAATCCGGTAGCAAACCGTCGGAGCCAGGACCTGATCGAGCGCGTCGATTTCAGCGAGCGCGGCACGGAATTCACCTTCGCAGGCTGAATGCGTCAAGATGATCACCGGCACCGCGCCGCAGGTGCGGGCCTCCTTTTGCATCACCGAGGCGATGTTGATGTTGTGTCCGGCGAGCATCTGCGCCACCAGCGCAAAGATGCCGGGCTCATCCTTTAACGAAAGCCGCAGATAATAGCGGGTAACGATGTCCTCCGGTGCACGGAGCGCCACTTCAGGCGAACAGGGGACGAAGGCCGGAATCCGGTACGGCGTTTCGCCGACATGGTTGCGGGCGGCATCGACAATATCCCCGATCACCGCGCTCGCTGTCGCCGCGCGCCCGGCACCCTGGCCGTAGTACAGTGTCTCGCCCACAATGTCGCCGCGCACGAGTACCGCGTTGAACGCGTGGCTCACCGAAGCCAACATGTGCTGGCGAGTGATCAGCGCGGGATAGACACCGATCTCGACCCCGTGCCCGTTTTGCTTAATCACCGCCAACAGTTTGATGCGGTAGCCCAGTTCCGCCGCATATTCGATGTCCGTCGCAGAGACTTCGCGTATCCCTTGCACCGCGACATCATCCATGTTGATCGAGCGCCCGAAGGCCAAGGTCGCCAAAACCACGGCCTTATGCGCCGTGTCAAAGCCATCGATATCCAGACTGGGCTCCGCCTCGGCATAGCCCGCCTCCTGCGCTTCGCGCAAGACTTGGTCGAACGGCAGTTTCTCATTCTCCATGCGGGTCAGGATATAGTTGCAGGTACCATTCAAAATGCCGCAGATTTCTTCGATGCGATTGCCGGAAAGCCCTTCGCGCAAGGCCCGAATAATTGGAATCCCGCCGCCGGTGCTGGCTTCGAAGAGCAGATCGGCCTGATATTGCTCGGCGGCGGCATACAGTTCCGGACCATGCTCAGCCAGCAATGCCTTGTTCGCCGTTACGACAGACTTGCCCGCCTTGAGCGCATCCAGCACCAGCGTGCGCGCGATGCCGGTACCGCCGATTAGTTCGACGATCACCTGGATTTCAGGATCACGGATAACCGCTGCCGCATCGGTGGTTAGCAAGGCGCGATCCACCTCAATACCGCGATCACTTTCCAAGTCCAAATCGGCGATGGCACGAATCACCGGCTGAATACCCGTGCGCGCGGCGATCAGGTCGCCGTTCTTCAGTAAACCCTCGACCACGCCGGCGCCGACCGTACCGAACCCTAATATACCTATTCCAATCGATTTCATTTCACTCATACCTAAATTAGACAATAGATCCGCCGCGAGAGTATGGGAAACCCCTGCTGAAACAAGCCTAAAGTACGCTGCAGGGGGGTCGAGCGGCTAAGTACCGCAAAACGTCTGATAGGCCGGATCGGGTGGCCCCGGCAAACGGTATCGGTCCGGGACGCCCGCGTAGTCATAGGGCTGGGTCACCACCGCCAGGAGCTGTTCCAGCGGTTGCAGGTTCTGCTGGTCCTGGGCGGCCGCGAGCGCCTCTTCCACTAAATGATTGCGCGGAATCGCAACCGGATTTCTTTCACGCATCTGTCGCCGGATCTCCTCGACGGGCTGCGCTTGCTCCGAGAGCCGTACACGCCAGCGATCCACCGACTCGCGCAGGCTGGGATACTGCTGCAACAGTTCTTCCATCGCCTCGTCGCTGTCGGACAGGGCAGCGAAGGCGGACGTATAATCCGCGCTGGCGTCCTCCAGTCCTTTCAACCAATCTTGAAAGAACGTGGCATCGTCCGGCGTTTCGTCGCTGAAGCCAAACTTCGCACGCATGAGCTTCAGCCATGACTC
>SLAD01000169.1 GCA_007126995.1 Kiritimatiellia bacterium
CATTTGGTAAGGCGGCATCCAACGTTTGATCGTCTCGGCTTGCACGCAAATCCTCCCGATTGCGCGCCAGATTGATATCTTCGTTGCAGCCCCCCTCCCATCAATCCGATGCCCGCACATGCTGCCGGGACGAGCCCAAGCCGTCAATGCCCAGCTCCAGCACATTCCATAGATTCATGTGCGAAGACGTCTAACGCTGAACGCTTTGCCCGTAACGACGCCGGTATCCCGTCGGCGGCAGGCCCACGATGCGCTTGAAGGTTTTGGTGAAGTGAAAGGGGTCATCCATCCCGCAGCGCGACCCGATATCCTGCACAGTCAAATCGGAATAACAAAGGAGTTTCTGTGCACGCTGAATACGCTTATGTAGCAGATACTTCTTCGGCGATTCATTCGGGACGAATTGAGCGGCAGCGTTTCGCGTTGGGAGCTATTGGCTTTCAACAATCTTTGTGCCGATAAATATCGGAAACTGGGACTCCCTTGGACGTTTGCCGATATCCCGCCTCTATCCGCTCAGGAAGGTGACGCGCTGCAGGAGATCGCCCGGACGCAAAGCGGACTCCGCCCGAAAAGCGTTCTGCTGAAAGGCATGATGCGGAGTTGACCGCGTCTTCTTTGACGATCTAAAAGGCTTACGCGGTCCAGAGAGCCATTGCCGCCCAGCGCCAAAACGCGATCTGCTGACAGATAGACGGCTGGAAAACTGATACGGGTTTTGGTGCGGCCCACTTTGTTTTTAAAAAAATCGACCCCCGAATTGAAAGGGAATTTGGGGAGAGCAAGTGTCGGACGTTCATTTATAGGTAGCAGAGCGTCGGTTCGAGTCCGACAGCTGGCTCCAAATCTTTACGAAATCCTTCGTCTACATTCTTGAGAGCCGTGCGTCAGGACGGTGTTAGGTTGGATCAACAATCCTGCAATACCGCTGGGCGCACGTAGTCGCGGATACCGCGACGGTCGAATTCGGCGAAAATGGCTTGAAGTAGCGCCAGCCCTTCGGCCTTCGTCTCCGGTTTGTCGTACTGTCCGAATGCCACAAAGACCGCATGCTGCAATTCGTAGATATTCAGGTTGCGGACGTCGGCAATGTCTTTATCGGTGAATTTGACCGTGTATCCGTAGGTGTCGTCCTGCTCCCGTTCCTTGACCAGTGAAGCCAGTTCGCCTGCTTGCGGCGCAATGGCGTTCTTCAGGTCGGCCAAGGCGCGACGCGTGGCCTCAATTTCATCCAATACCCACTGCCGGTTGAACGGGCAGGTAACGGCGGGTGGCGGCGGCCAGCGACCATCCGAATTGGCGCTATTGGTCATGTGAAACCAAAAAGTCCCTACCAGCGCCTTGTAACGATCCGCATATTGCGGTGCTTCGGCGATGGGCTGGACGTTGTTCTTGTAGTCGAAACGCAACTCCTGCAACAGCGGTTCCCACGCGCGGGCCTCCGGCGTATTGGCCCACGCATCGGCATAGGTGCGGTGCCAGGCAAAGCGGTCCTCCACAAAAAATGACTCCTCCACCGGTTCCATTTCGCATGCCTCGGCGAAGGTGACCAGTTCGCCCAGCGTCAACACGCCCTTGATGAGTGCCTCGAGTTTTTCGGCAGCGCCGGGATCGACCTCGAACGAGCGCGAGTAGTCCCGGAAATGCTTGACGTAGAAGTAGCCGGTGGTGCCGGTGTATTCGGCGTCGTCCGCGATGATGATCGTTGCACCTTTATCTTTCTTCCCGGACCACTGCTTGACGTTGTCAATGAACTCCTCCAGCGGTATACGGCCAAGGAAATAGCCGACATACTTGCCGACCAGGCGATCGGACCGGCAGAGGCCGTGCAGCCCGGGGACGATGTCGCGGAAGGGTTGATGCAAGGCCGGACAGTCGGGATCGAGATCGTACCACGGCAGGTGCCCGCCCCAGTTCATCTCATGCGCCCGGTTGCGTTCAACCCAGCCATATTCCTTGTCGTTGCAGGTCATGTAGGATTCGAAGTCCAGCGTCAAATACTTGTAGCCGGCATCACGGTAGGTGCGCGGCACATACTGCATCCACGTGCATTCGGGATTCCAACTGGAGAGCGGCCGGAAGCCGAGGTGTGTTTCGTAGGACATCATGGAGAATCGGTTGGACCACAAGCCGTCCTCTTCGGGGATGTTCGCCATGATAGGGTGCGAGTACGGCGCACCCATAAATTCACACTGCCCGCGCTCAATGGCGGCTCGCAGCTTGGCCAACACGTCGGGTGTGCGCTTGGCCATTTCGTCGATAGTGTAGCCCGAGGCCTCGAACACGTATTTCACGTCGGCCGGAAACTTGGCGAACGTGTCGAAGATCACTTCGTACGAGGCGCGAATCACCTGCTCATACTTGTGCGGCTCCAAAAAGGCATAGTTGAGATTGGCGTGAAAGATGGCGACATATTTCATGATTCAGTTGTCCTTCTTATTCTTTTGTAGGCAAGGACAGGAATGTCCTTGCTCCGTGGGTTAATCTCTGTCCGGACCAAGGACATTCTTGTCCTTGGTTCTCAGTCAGATCAGCACCTTTACTTCGTGTGTGCCCGACTGCAGGTCCGGCAAAATGTTTCCTTCCACTGCTTCTCCGTTCAGCGTTATCGCGCGCGTACCCCGACACCGGCCAGCCGTGTTGTCGATATGTACGAGGTAAGTGGCGCCGCGGAACGTCCGGGTCACGCGCGCGACCGGTACGCTTTTGGACAGGCACGGATCGATGATGAGTCCGTCATACCCGCGCCGCACGCCCAGTATCCATTCCACCAACACCATCGCAAACCACGGCGCGGTACCCGTGCGCCAAGCGTAACCTGATTTGCCCGGCGCCTGCGGTAATAGGTCAAACTTGTTCACAAACGAAAACGGTTCCATGCCCGAGCGCGAAATGGGATTCTCCGGATTGTCCGGCGCAACCCGCACGTAGGTTTCCCACGCCTCTTCCGCCCTTCCGAGTAGACAATCGGCGAGCGCCTTAAAGGCCGATGCGTGGCAATAACAGCCGCCGTTGGTGTTGGTGTAGGGCATCGTCAGCGAAAAACGGCCGATCCGCTCGTCGTAACTGGTCAACGGCGGGTCGCAAATCACGTACCCCTCCGGTTTCGTGCAGTATTGATCCACCGCAGCCATGCAGGAGGCGGCACGTTTCTTGTCCGCGACGCCGCCGATAATTGCCCACGCTTGCGTGTTCAAGAATATGCGGGCTTCGCTGTGCATTGCCGAGCCGAGTGGATAGCCGTCCTCGCAGATCGTGCGGGTATACCATGCGCCGTCCCAAGCGTGCCGGTTGATGGCGGCGGACATCGTGGCGTGAATGGCGCGGCACTCTTGCGCCACAGCCGAATCGCCGATGCGCTCGGCCAGTTCCGCAATTTCCAAGCATCCATGACAAAGCTGTTGGCTCACCATGACGCTTTCGCGTGCGCCGGTCTTGTCCGAAGGCTCCAAGCCATCGTTCCAGTCGGCAAAATGCTGCAAGCACAATCCGCGCTTACCGGTGTCGCCCGCAAGATAGTGGTAGGTGCGTTGAACGTGATCCCACACCGTGCCGGTTTCATCCGATTCGAAATAGGGCACAACTTCCTTGAGCAAATCGAAATCGCCGGACTCCTTGATGAGCCACGGTACCGTCATCAGGATCCACGCCGGTTTATCCGAGTACGTGAGACGATTGAAGGGCCGAAAACTATGCAGGACCTCTCCCGACGGCTTTTGCGACGACAGCGCGCGCAGGAAATTTGCGCGCGCCGTGGGATAATCGAACATCGCTATCGCGCAATCGGTCTGGAGATTGTCGCGGAATCCCGATTTATCGATCAGGTACGAGTACATCTGTTTCTTGACGAACAGATTCATTAAGGCGTCGCGATCCTTGTTTTCCTCGCCGGTATCCACACTGAACATCGCGGCGTTCCGTCGTTCGATGGTCGCTTGCTCGTCGCACCAGTTATCGAGTTGCTCCGTCGTTACCCGCTCACGCAATGCGCGGACATCCTCGATGCCGTCGCAATGTCCGATCAAGAAATCGCTGCGCCCGGTTTCGCCGGGTTCGATGGTGAGCGGCACTTGAATGATCGTGGCGCAGTCCGGTCCTTCGTCCGCGCGATTGTCGCAATTCCATCCCCACAGGATGCGGGGTGCGGAGAGCGAGAAGTCGGCGCGCGTGAAGTGGTCGCGATACCCGTTCACGCCTGTGCAAGGGTTGAGGCTGGTCATAAAACCGTGAATCCAGCCCTTTGGAAAGAGTTTGAGATCACGGTTGGAGACGATGACGGCGCTGTCATCCGGATAGACGTTGGAGCAATTCGTGCGACCAAAGGATTGGCCTTCCGCGGTTTTGCCGCTCATGGGCATCAGCGCATAGGCGAAGACCGATAGCCGGCGTGGCCGGTCGGACAGGTTTTCGATGCGGCAGGTCCACGCTTCAAAGGCTTCCGTGCGCGGGACAAACAGGCGCCACGTCACGCGTAGCCCGTCATAGTGCGAGGAGATTTCGGTTTTCTCGGGATGGAACGCGCAGGCATAGTCCTCGACCAGGGTGGGGGCGGGCATGCCGGCCGGAGAGAAGACCGCGCCGGACTCTTCGTCGCGGATGTAGAGGTATTTGCTATCGTAGCCGACAAGTTCGATGGTGAATCCGTCATCGAAACGGACCTGCGTATGACCATCGCCGATATGCGTGGCCTCAACGTAGTACTCGACCGGGCCGCATTGGTTGTAGTGGATGTTACGCCACTTGCGCGGCGGCTCGGCGGTCAGGCGATAGCCGTCGGCTTCAAGATCAAACTGTCCGTAGGATTGCGTTTTCATGTTCTGTTCCTCCA
>SLAD01000305.1 GCA_007126995.1 Kiritimatiellia bacterium
GACATCGCGCCCAACACGGACACGGAGACCTATTATTACGACAGCGGCCGCGGCATCGTCAGCGGCGGATTCCAGCAGGCGGAGGAAATTAGTTCGGGTCACTGGCGTCTGACGGCGGACGTAAGCCAATTCCCCGAAGGGCTGAACATTGTTCAAGCGCGCATATTCAATGGACGTGATTCCGGGTTGCCCGCGCTGTTCCAAACATTTCGTAAAGTCATCTATGTCGACCGCCATGGCCCGGACCTCGACATCGTCAATATTGGCGAAGGCGATACGGTGCGCGGCAATCCCATGATCGAAGTAGCCAATCCAGATCGCTTGGCGGCCGCGGTGGAATACAGCGTGAATGGCACGGATTGGTTTGATGCCGATCAGGTGATGCCGGGCTTCTGGCAGTTTGCCATGCCCGAGCTGAGCAACGGATCGCAAACGCTGCATGTGCGCGCCGGCGAGTATGATTGGGGCGACCCGCGTACGCGCATCAATGAATCGACCATCACGCGTACGATCAATGTGGTGAACCCGGCGATCCCGATGGATATCGTGTTCGACCGTCACATTCGCCCGGACGACGCGCACTTGAACGAAATTCACATGCCGTTCTTCACGGTCCGGGTGGACACGGACGCATCGATCTCGGTCGGCGACGTGCGCTTGTTCTGGAACGAATACGAGATGGTGGGGCTCACCGGTTCCGGTGGCGAGATCGAAACGACCTTTGATGGTCAATTCATGCTCGGTAGTGAAGAAGGCCGCCTGTGGGGTTCATTTGTGAATGGCCCGCACGTATTCGAGGCCGAGGTCACGCACGGTGGCGAAGTCTATCGCACGTCGCGTCGCGTGGTCTTCAACCTCTATGGTCAGAACCTGATTGATTCCGACGGCGACGGGCTGCCGGATAATGTGGAGATGGAATTCTTCGATACCGGTACCAATCCGGGCTACGGCCAGACCTGGCCGGGCGATGGCAACGAAGACATGATCCCGAATGACGGCGAGAACTGGACCCGCCTCAATCCCATGAACCATGACACGACCTACAACGGTACGTGGGATGGCGATGAAGATTGGAGTGGCGACGGTTTCTCCAACCTGCACAAGGTCATGGTCGGCTACTGGGTGCATGGCAATGCGTATGAATACGGCATCTACCAAAATCATGCCGGCGACCCGATCCTGTCCGACGACTATGATTTCGGCGGCACCGATGGCGGCACGCCCGGCAATCCGGCCGTGGTTGACGTCGATCCGCCCAATCCGGACAACAGCGACGGCGGCGTGACGGTAACCATCACCTACACGCCGAATGACGGACCGCTCTCCGGTCAGTCGCCGCTATTCATCCATTTGGGCTTTAACAATTGGAGCCTCAACGTGGAAGGGCGCGCGATGTCCGATCTGGGTGATGGCTCGTGGGAGTACGTGGTCGAACTGCCGGATGAGGCCTTCTCGATCAATTTTGCCTTCCGCAATGAAACGTCGACAATCTGGGACAACAACAATGGTGATGACTGGCATGTGGCCGTCGTACCGAAAGGCGGCTTCGGTTCCGATTTCGTGATGGACGGGGCGCTGGACAGCGAATTCTATGAAATCGCCGAATACAGCGGCATGAAGCTATGGGCGGCGGTGCGCGGCACCACGCTGTATGTGGCGACCTGGGGTACCGGCGGCGATGGCAACGATCACTTCATCTTTATTGGTGATCAGTTAGGCGACGCGGCACCTGCGGCGGCGGATTGGAACAAGAACGGGTACGTGTTTCTTGGCCCAGATCCGATCTATCTTGGCGGCGAGGGCGAGAATAGCTGGTCCGGTTGGTTTAACACCGCAGGCGTGACCGCCACGGCCAATTCCGCTGACGGCGGAGCCAATAATTATCTCGAGGGAACAATCGATCTGGTTGCCAATTTCGGCAGTATTCCTGAGGCGTTATATATTGCGGTGGGTGCTTACGGTACGGGAGACGGTGACTCGCTGAATGCACAGGTTCCCGCCAAATGGGACGACAACGAGCATATCGAAGTCACCGAGTTCCTGCGCGTGCCGATCAACTCCATTCGTGACGACACCGGCAGCGGCCATTTCGATGGCGGCAACCCGATGATGTGGACGATTGTTAACGGCAATGAGCAGGATGCCAATTACGGCCTGCGCCGCTTCTTTGTCGACGAGGTGGCCGGCGATCAGGAATGGTTGACCGTTGAGATCGAGCCACGCACCGGTCGCGATGAGCAGATCGTGGATATTGAGCTGTTCAGCAATCTGAACCGTCGCGATTATGTTGTGCTGCCCGGCGACGAGGATTGGGATGCGATCACGCCGACCTCACTCGACAGCTACTATTTGGCCTATCCGATGGAGGATCTGGGTGGTGGTCGCTTTGGCGTGACGCTGCCAGTCAACAAGGCTGGTGCCTATCGGGTCAACGCGCGCTGGCGTTTCAGCGAAAGCGGTCCATGGTATTACTATACCGATAACGGACTGCGTCGCGATACCGCCTTAGTCGTTTCGCCGCGGAAGGCGCTGGACACGATCATTTACGAGCTGAATCCGCTCACTGCGGAAGCGACCAGCATCGACTTCGCCGGCCGTTCGACTTTCCAAAACATGATCGCTGACGAGCCGGGCCGCCCGAATCGCATTAACCCGCAAAACCTGCTGGAGCTGGGGATCAACATGATCTGGCTGCAGCCGATTCATCCGATCGGTGAAATTGGTCGTGAAATCGACCCCTTGACGGGCGATTACTATGACCCCGGCTCACCGTATGCCGTGCAGAACTACTGGGAAGTGAACCCCGTGCTGGGTGAACCCGCCACACGCGCCAATGCGATGACCCAGTTCATCGATTTCGTGGAGGCGTACAACGATGTCGGAATCGGCATCATGTTGGACGGCACCTTCAACCACTCGGCGTGGGATGCGGAGATCGGCGTGATGGCCGAGACGATGGATCTGCTTCGTTCCGATGGTGTCGCGATCAATCCGAATCAGCGTATTTCCGAAGTGCGCCCGGGCTGGTATTCCCGCGCGGACAACTACGGGCTGCCGGCGACCTACTTCATTAGCATGGAGGACAATGACATGGCGGTGGCCCCGGACCGAATTGACTTCGGCAAGTGGGAGGATGTCGTTCAGTTCTACTTCGGGGTCTACGACACACTGGTACAGGGACCGATCACTCCGGGGTTGCCAGACAATTGGCACAGTGGCTGGAACCAGCGCTTCCTGCGCGAGGACGATTGGTTGGCGCCGCTGCAGTCGCAGACGCGCGAGCTGTGGGACTACTTTGCCAACTACGCTATCTACTGGATGGAGCAAACCGGCATTGAGCCGGGCATGACCAAAGAGCAGCAGGCCGAAACCGGTATTGCCGGCCTGCGCTGCGATTTTGCACAGGGCCTGCCCAACGAGTTCTGGGAGTACGCAATCAACCGCAGTCGCCAATATAAGTGGGACTTGCTTTATATGGCGGAATCCTTGGACGGCATGCGTTCAGTAGACGGATCGCTGCGGCATGGCGTCGGCTATCGTTCGGCGCGTCACTTCGACATTCTGAACGAGAACATCGTTTTCATGTGGCGCGATCAGTTCTTCGATTACCGGACTTTTCCGGATCAATTGGAAAATAATCCGAACCGGTCTACCGGGCTGTTGTTCGGCGCCTTTGACGATCGCAAGAATGCCTTCGAGATGTCGCCGATCTTGCTAAACCTGATTTCGCATGACGAAATCTTCCCGACCGACGACCAGTGGTCGCTGCTGTATGCCTACGCCATTAACACGGCGATGGACGGCGTGCCGATGATCTTCTACGGCCAGGAAATGGGTGCGCAGAACAACATCGAAGAGTACGGGGCGCGTTCCGATTTCGGTATTTCGGCCGACAATAACTTCGCGCTGTATGAGACGAACTTCGGCAAATCGATTCCGAACTTCAAGCGGTACAACCATATGATGGACATCTGGCGTAACGAGGAGGGAGATGAGTGGAAAGATTCTCTGTTGGCGACCTATGCCCGCTTGAATCAGGCACGCCTGAATTCGCCGGCCTTGCGGTCGCAGCAGAACTACTTCCTGGCCGATTCCGAGATCGAAGGCTGGAACAATGACATCTTCGCGGTGGCGAAGTTCCAGGTGCCGGGTATTAGCGCCGCAGAGCAGGACGTTGTGTTTGTCTTTGTGAACAACGACTTCCGGGATGATGATGCGCGATTCGCGAATTACGATCTCAGCGCTGAGCTTTCGCCGGGCGTCAACTGGTTCGGTATTCAGCCGACCAATATGTACAACGTGGTGGACCTCGCGTCCGAGAACCCGACGCAAACGCTCTGGGATACGGTTGAGGGCGGGCCTGGCTTCTCCGGTCAGCACTTGATCGACAATGGTATTTGGGTCGGCTTCCAGCCGGACGACAACTACACGGGTGGCCAAGCGCAATACTTGCGTCTGATTGATATGACAGAGGGTATGACGGGCGGTTCCGTGAACGACTATTCGCCACCGCGGTTGGCCGCTCCGGCGATACAGGCGATTGGCAATCAAACCGTAGCTGCGGGTGATACCCTGAGCTTCACGGTCGAGATTACATCCGATCCGAGCGACCAAGTCACCCTGAACGTCGCCAGCGATCTGGCACCCGGAACATGGAACTTGAGCGAAACCGGCGTGTTTACCTTCTCGCCCACCAGCAGTGAAGAGGGGCTCCACACCTTCCGCTTCACCGCGACGGGTACAGACGGCTTTGACGAGGAGACTATCACGATTATGGTCACGGATGACGAGCCTCCATCACCGTTCGAGCTCTGGCTGGA
>SLAD01000320.1 GCA_007126995.1 Kiritimatiellia bacterium
CAAAAGAACGTGGTCGGATTCAGGAGAGACCAAGGGGCAGCGCTGAAACCACGCACGTACGCCCCTTGCTCAAGTCAGGCAGGAATGCCTGACTTACGGTTTTTTGCGCAAATGCACAAAACCAGAGATGCGCCCTGACGCGTTTAACGATAGAACTTGTTGACCCTCGCCTCAATCTTTCTTATTACATGTCTAGGAGCGGTTTAAGCAAAAATGTAGCCGCGCCCGTTAGGGCGTGGACTGTCGGGAGCGAATGCCACCGCCTCACGGCGGCAGCTACTGGAGAGACTGTAGCCGCGCCCTGCCTGCACGCCTATGGCGGGTTAGGGCGTTGACTCTGATTCGCTCGATCAGAGCGTCCACCGTCTAACGACGGCGGCTACGAATTCAGCAAAAATGTTCCAGAACGATGAGTCAATCCACTTTTCCATCGGACTCCGTCATCCAGCGGGTCGCCCGCGAAAGCGTATTGATCATTGGCGGCGCGGCGACCCTTGTGCTGCAAGTGGCTCACCCGGTGGTGGCGAAGGGCGTGGCGCAATTCAGCGATTTTCAGTCGAAACCCTTCCGGCGCCTCTTCCGGACGCTGAATACCGTCTATTCCATTGTTTTCGGGACAGCGGAGGAATCCGAAGCGATTGGGCGAAAAATGGTCTCGCTTCACCGCGACATTGCGGGGCCGGGCTACTCCGGCCTCGATCCCGAGGCGCAGCTCTGGGTGCTCGGGACCTTAATGAAAAGCAGCATCGATCTCTATGAATGGAGCGTCGAACCGCTGAGCGAGCAGGAAAAGGATGCCTATTTTACGCAAATGCTCGAATTCGGTGGTTTCTTCGGTCTCTCGACACCGACCCAGCCGCACGATTGGGCATCATTTCTGACCTATTACGAAGGGATGATATCCAGCGATCGGCTGGCGTCAGAACCGGTTTGCCGTGAAGTAACCCAAGCGATTGTGCGACCCAAGCGGCCGCTGCTGCTCGCCTGCATCGCGCCCTTCACGCGGGCTTGGGTGACGGAACCGATCCCGGCGACGCTGCATCCGGCCTTGGGCCTGCGGAGCACCCGTTGGACGCGCGGTTGCTGGTGGCTGACCAAGCGGTGCCTGAAATTGGCGCGCTATTTGCCCAAGCCCCTGCGCTGGGTGCCGCACTACCGCAAACTGCGGCGCAAACTTAGACGTTCACCAGACGATACTTCGCCAGCGGGGCCATCACCGCAATGAAGACGAGCTCGAAGGCGGTGTAGAGGAATAGGTTCATGGCCAGGCCGGAGGTGAAACCGTAAGAGTGCAGGCCAACGCCGAGCAGGTTTACGCCCAGCCACGCCATCATCACAATGATAGCTCCGACAATCGTTCCAGCGGCCATGGCCACGTCGCCGATCATGCGGCCCAGTCGTGCGTGGTAAAGGACGGCGGTCCACAGGACGATCAAAAGCGCCCCGTTTTCCTTCGGATCCCAGCCCCAGAAGCGGCCCCAGGATTGGTCGGCCCAGACACCGCCCAGCATCGTGCCGAGGAACGAGAAGGTTAAGCCGAAGGCGAGCATGGCCATCATGGCGTAGTAGATCGATCGCAAGCGCTCGGTGCGCATGGGATTAATCGCGGCCTGCAACAGCCACACGTGGCCGATCACGCCCGCCAGCAGACAGCCCGCGTAGCCGGCTGTGATGGTCGTGACGTGTGTGGACAGCCAGAAGTTGGAATCCAGCACGGCGACGACCGCGCCCATGGTGTCGCCTTCCATTTCAAAGCGACGCGAGAACATCAGCAGCAAGACACCCGACAAGCTGCCGGTCAGCAGGCCCATGCGGTTGCGTTGGAACAATTCAACGAAGAACCCTAAAATCACACAAACCCATGAGACAAATATGAATGTCGCATAGAGGTTGGTCATGGGCGGTCGCCCCATAATCACCATGCGCATGATCATGCCGGTGCTGTGCAATACGAATGCCAAGGCCAGCAGGGTCAATCCGATCCCGTAGGGCCATCTCCCCCGCCCCATCAGCGCAAAAAGGCTGATGAAAAAGGCCCAGCCGTAGAGCCAGGTGGCGCGATTAAACAGATTCAGATCATTGAGGCGCACTTCCCAGTCCAAGTACCCCATCGCGCGATCGTCATCCAGACGCTCTGACACCAAGCGCCTGAAATGGCGCGCGGCCATATCGAAGTCGAGTTGTTGACCGGCTTGATAAGCCTCGGCCATTTCGGCGAGGGCATTGAGTATTTCCAGCGAACCGGCGTCCCGGAAACCGAGCGCAAACGAATCCCACGCGGAAAGCCACGTTTCCTCGCCGTGGGACATCAGCGGAATCATCACAAAAGTGGATTCCTGATGGCGGCGGGACCAGTCGTACATGCGACTGGACAGCTCGTAGGCGGCGTGTTCGAGGTCCGACCACTGGTCCGGCGGCTTCGTCGCCAAAGGCTCAATCAGGGATTGGAGAGAGCCCGCGCGCACAAAGATGTCGAAGAAACGATAGGGCTGATCCTGCGGCGGCAGATCGAGCGCGCCGATCAGTTCATCGTGATCAATCGCAAAAGCCGGGTGCGGACGGGCAAACTCAAAGCTGTGATAGATGTCGAGGTAGAGCACCTGATTGGCGTAGAGCCGCAATAGCTCGTTTTCAACCTGCGAGCGATCATCCGATGCCAGCCGCGCGGCCCGCTGGGCGAGGTTTCCTAACCGGCCCATCGCGCCATGCAAGTCGGTAAAGCTGTAGCGACGGTTTTCATCGACCGGAATAGTGAGCGCCTGCGCCACTTCGGGGTGGTTGATCAGAAACACGCGATCATCGAGCGTGGACACCGGGTCCAGCATCAGGCGGGCCAGCCACGACTCGGCGGCTTCCCCTTGGTAAGTGGTGCGCCCCGAGAGCTGGACCAGCAAGAGACGCGCATAGGTTTGCAGCGGCATCTTGCGACCGTTATGCAGCACCGGGAGTCGGCGCAGCTCTGTTAGGTCGTCGATGCGCAGCTCGCCGATGATTGGCTCAGCGATCTCGTCCATGTCCGCGACGGTTTCCGCCACGACCGCCGGGTCTTCCACCGCCTCATAGGTGTACGCGATCGCCGTAGGCGCTGACAGCCCGCACACCATGCCGATTACACCAGACCAAAACCGCATCATCACAACTCCCTCCGGCGGGTATACAGGGCGATCAGGAAATGCACCGCGAGCCCGATGAACGTAAGGGCGGTGGCGACGTAGGGAATGACCCGTCCGTAGTTCAGTACGATCGCAAAGGTCGACAGGTGCTGGCCATGATCCAAATCGGCGTAGGAGGCTTGATAGAAGGTGTAGCCCTGATAGCGGAAGGGTCGGTTCATCTCGATCAGGACATCGCGCGTCACCCCCTGCAGGTCCACCTCAATGGCGCTGGCGAAGCTGCGCGGGATATCGCTATTGGGATGAAAGGTCTTTTCGAAGTTAAGCAGCAGAATATTCATCGGCAACTGGTACCGCTTGCGCCGCAGCGAAAAGGCGATTTCCTCCCCGTTATGTTCGAAGATCGTCGGGGCTTGATCGCCCCCAAAGAGCAGCAGCGGCTGACGCTGACCGGCGGCCGTTTGAATCAGGAACATGCCGCCGGGCACATTTTCCTGCGGCTCCCAGTGGGGCCGCGCTGGATCGAGCCGAATCAGGCCGGTTGAATTCAGGATACCGAAATCGGCATTGGGATCGGTCGACCGATAAGCGCGGGCGTGCCGATGATATTCCTCCACGACGAGCCGCAAGCCAAACTCCTCGAACGGCATCACGCGACCGGGTTGAGCGAAATCGGCGTCGATAGCGACCACATCCCGCACGCGAGTCTGACCCTCGCGCCAAACGGCCACTTCCCATTCGTGGTAGTCCGACGCCAGATTCGATCCTTCCCCCTCTTGCAGCGTTAAGAACATTTCCTGACCGAATTGGCGGGTCACCCAGCCACCCGCCAGCAACAGCATCAAGCCGAGGTGAATCATGATGATGCCCGACTGTTTCCAGCCGTATTGGAATCGCAACATCATGTTGGCAAAGAGGTTGACGAACAGGAACGCCAACACCAACTGCGTACCCGGAAACGGGACAAAGCCGAAGAATAGGATGACCCAGGAGTTGAAGAAGCGTTGTTGAGCGGTATACAGCCCATATTCGACTTGATAGAGCGTCCCCAGCACCGTCAGCACACACAGCAGCAGCAGGCAAACGACGGTAAGCCGAAGGGATAGAAAAAAGGCGAAAAGATGCTTCATAGGATCCGTCGTCATCGAATCGAGCGGGCCAATTGATCAAAGGCGCTGCGCTCCTGTTCGAGTAGCGCCCGTGATCCGGTCAGTTTGATATACAGTGATTCGCGACCACGCTCGATGATCGCCGCTAAGGTAGACAGTTGGTCCGGCTCGGCCACGAAGGGCGCGAAATCGATCAGGACACCGCGATCGCCACCCGCCGTAGTGAACTCCTCGAGCTCGTCCAAGTAGTTCTGCATCTCGTATCCCATCGGCGGTTGAATCTGCACCTGCTCCATCCAGCGCACGATGTTCGCCTGAAGGCCGCCGGCATCGCCGCCTAAAACGATCAGGGTGCATTCAGCTTCCTCGCCGTTTCCGCTCACCCACAGCGTGGCAAGGCGCATGCCTGCCCCCGGTTCTTCCCGCCAGTCGGACGGCGTATCCCACTCAAAGGTACTCGCCTGTTCCGGGCGTCGCTGCATGGGCATAGGCATGTCTCGCATTTCGCCATGCACATGATCGGCGGGCAGGTCGGCGCCGGTCATCTCGTGGGCGTGATCATGATGGTGA
>SLAD01000071.1 GCA_007126995.1 Kiritimatiellia bacterium
GACCCTCAATTTTGGCCAACACGGTTGCTTTCGCATCCTTGACCACGTGATTGAGCTTAACCAATGGCGTATTGCCAATGGACCGGGAATTATCTTCATAAACGCGCGCCATGATCCGTTCCTTTCCTATTATTCTTAATCAACACTAAATCTATCGACATATAGAGAATTACACAGGCTCTGACCCTTGTCAACTGTTCTGCGCCTCGATTTCCGCATTATATCTCAATCAACCGCGCCTTGGCCATTGCAGAACGTTTGGCCGGGTAGCAAGGGTTTGACAAAAAAGTCCTCATCTTCTACGTTCCCCCTGTGCGTGAGTTTTCGCCCTGCTAAATGCTTTCTGTGGGCCGGTAGCTCAGTTGGTAGAGCACGGGCCTTTTAAGCTTGTTGTCGTGGGTTCGAGCCCCACCCGGCTCACCACCCCCCTCTCTTCTGCCTATTCTTCCGGCTCAAGACCCAGCTTCGCCTGCAAAGCCTGACGCAATTCCTCGACGGCGTCGCCGGCTTGGCCGTAGATGTTTTCCGCTTTATGGAATTGCAGCACCTTGATGTCTTTGATTTGCGTATCAATGAAGATATCGGGTTCACGGTGTTTCTTTTTTTCCCGCAGCAGACTCCTTTGAAAAATACGCGTGGAGTTGACCATGGCATCGATCAGCGAGGGATCTTTCTCCTGATCCAGATGGCCGATTACATTGACGGCAATGACGAAATCGCATTCATCCAGCAGCAAGTCGAACGGGACGGGATTGACGAGCCCGCCATCGACCAAGGGTCGACCATCAATAACGACCGGCTCAAACAATCCCGGGATGGCCATGCTTGCCTGTACCGCAGGACCGATATCACCTGAATCCAACACCACTTGTTCCCCCGTTTTGATGCTGGTGGCGACCACTTTGAGCGGAATCGGCAGTTCCTCAAAGGTGTCCATCTCGATGGCGTCATTCAGAAACGAAACGAACTTGTCGCCACGAATTAGACCACCCCGCCCCATGCTGGGATCCACGAACTCAATCCAGCGCAGGATCTTGCGGTCAAGCAGCAGTTCGCGCCAGCCATCGGTTTCTTGCGCGATCACATCATCAATTAACGCCCGAATGTCTTTCCCGCTAAAACCGGACGCATAGAGTGCGCCCATGATGGCGCCTATGCTGGTGCCGGCGATAAGATCCGGTTGGACGTCGAGCTCATCCAACAACTCCAGAATCACCACATGCGCCAGTCCATTGGCGCCGCCCCCGCCCAATGCCAATCCGATCGTCGGGCGTTCCGCTGGGACGGACGCAGCCGTAAGCTGAAGCACGAAAAGTGCAACAAAAAGGAGAGCGCAAGGGCAACTAGCGTGCAGGCGAACCATGGCCTTGTCCTTCCTCTAGAAGATGAAGCCGAGCCCGGCAGACGCGATCCAATCGTCGTCGCCGGCACTGACACGGCGGAATCCGCCCACATTGAGTAGCAGTCGGCCGACGCTGAGTTCCGCCTCGAGTCCGAGAAACGTCTGATCGCGATCCACCTCGAGCGGTTCCAGCCAGGTATGCAAAAGGGCCGCCTTCAGGCCATAGCCAACGCGCTTGGTTCCAACATTGTCATAGCCGATCGCTAGTCGTCCGCCGCCCACACCCGCTTCGGCTTGCAGGGCCGGACGCAATTGCGACGAGAACTCGCCTAGGCGGACGGCCATCGCGCCACTCGCGATCAAGGGCGTCGAGACGCGCAAAACCATGTAGGTATCCGCAGCCTGTGTTGACGGTGTCGCCAGCAGTAGAGCCGACATAAGCATGATTAAGGTAATCCCGTATTTCATATCAATCCTTTGGTTTGAGGTTCGCAGATTGTCCCAAGTCCGAGTCCCGGTTAGAGCGGTTAAATATAAATGTAGCCGCGACCGTTAGGACGTGGATTCCCGCTTGCTTAATTACGAGCGTCCACTACGGACTTATTAAACGCACTGGTGATTGATACCGTATACCATGCGTGAGGAACAAGGAAGCGATCAATCGACATTAACGGCGGACGCGGAAAGCGGTGTTCGGTGTGCGTTGGCCGGTTTCGGGTTGTGGTCGTAATCCTGATCCTACGCACAATCGGCCGTTCGTGAGATGACCCCCACCGTAAGCAATACGCGTAAACCTTCACGCCATGTCCAACCGGAGCCCCGCGAGAGTGAGATGCGAGCGTAGTCCAGCGGCTCGGCGAGACCCGCCGGAGGACGGGCAGGCAGCCTCGCCCGCCGCAGCGTGATGGGATAGGTGGGGCGAATCGTCCCGATGAGCCGAAGGCGCGGGAACATGATTGGCGACAGGCAGTGCTCCGCGCCGTCCCGCGGAACAACGCGATTGATCGTAGCTTGCACGGACCTCGCGCGCCCATCGGCCAACACCAATCCACGTATCTAAAGCACAACACCATATGACCAGCAGAAGAACCGCCTTACGGCGACCCTACGAGCAGGTTCGCTAGCCGAATGCCGAGCTGGTGCTCGGCGTTCCCAGGGTGACGGAACACGGGATGCGCCCAATTATCGCGAATCTCGGATCTTGGATCCCGTATCACGCGCCGCTTCAGCTTTCACCCCTCAACCCTCCCCCGCGCCGACCGGCACGGGCTTGGCATCGCTCCAGAGATCTTGCAGCGCATAGTACTCGCGCGTTTCGCGCGAGAAGATGTGCACCACTACATCCACATAATCCATCGCGATCCACGCGCTCTCCGCAGTGCCGGACGTGCGATGCGTCCGCACGCCCTCTTTTTTGAGGCGAACGTGCACTTCCTCCGCCAGTGCCTTGATATGCGGGGTGCTGTTACCATGCACGATGACATAATAATCGGTGACATTGGACACCTCGCGCACATCCAGCATAACGGGTTCAACGGCTTTTTTGTCTTCCAACGCGGCTACAATTGCGTGAGCTAAAGTTAACGATTCGATGGATCAATCTCCTGCTAAATATAAGTTGTGAGCCCGAATATACGTCTCAACGGACTCAGGGACAAGATAGCGAATCGATTGCCCGCTGGCCAACCGTTTTCTGATCTCGCTCGATGAGATTTCGATCCGATGCCCGGTAAACAGTCCTGCCACTAGCCGCTCCGGCCACGGTGCCGGCAATTCAATCGAGGCCGCCAACCCCTCCGGATCGTCCGGCATGCCGGGTCGACGCACACACGCAAAAGAACAAAGTGTCAACACCTCTTCGATCTCCCGCCACGTTACCAACAGCGGCAAGGTATCGGCCCCGATAATATAGGTCCAATCCACATCGGGATATTCGCCGGTCAACATACGCAGCGTATCGACCGTGTAGGTCGTGCCCGCCCGCTCCACTTCGAGCGGACAAACTGCCAAACCCGGCTCATCGGCCACTGCAGCCTCGACCATCGCCAGCCGATGCTCGGCGGAAACCGTAGCCCGATCGAGCTTATGGGCGGGCTGCCCTGCCGGCATCAGCCAGACTTCGTCCAAGCCCTGCGCTTCCCGCGCGTCCCGAGCCAGAATCAGGTGACCCATATGCACAGGATCAAAGGTCCCGCCCAGCAGCCCGATTTGTCGTTTGGTAACCATCTTCCGCCACTTTACCCGTTCCATCCCGCCGCGAAAACCCCTTTTATACGGCCCGCGCACGCCTCGCTCAGCTTTTCCCCGATACCGGTCCTAGCCCCTACCCTGATTGTTCCGGGGATATGTGATGCATACGATTCGCAGCATGGAGTGCATCTCATATCTTCTTTCGGGCGCGAGGACTGTATGGACGTGCTGACCCAAGTCACGCCCGCGGTCGTGTTTATGCTGGCGCTGGGCGTCGTTTTGGCGGTCGTCATTGCGGCGGCCGTACGCAAGCTACACGTGCACGAAGACCCGCGTATTGACGAGGTTGAGGAGATGTTGCCCCACGCGAATTGCGGCGCGTGCGGCTATCCGGGCTGTCGCCCGTTTGCTGAAGCGATCGTCAAGGGTGAAGCGCCTCCCTCCAAATGCACTGTAAACAGTGCCGAGGGCAATGCGGAGATTGCCGAGTATATGGGGGTCTCGCTGGGCGAACAGGAGAAGATCGTGGCCCGGTTGGCCTGTCAGGGCGGCACACACGTCGCCAAAATGCGGGCGCGCTACGCGGGCGTATCCAGTTGTCGCGCGGCCGTCGCCACCGGTGGCGGCGGAAAAGCCTGTGCGTGGGGCTGTCTGGGCTTGGGCGATTGCGAGATCGCGTGTACCTTTGATGCCATCTACATGAACGAATTTGGTTTGCCCGTAGTGACCGAGGACAAGTGCGTGGCCTGCAACGATTGCGTGATCGCGTGTCCGCTGGACCTTTTTGAAATGCACCCGGTCAGCCACAAGTTGTGGGTGGCCTGCAAGAGTTTGGCCGAAGGCGATCAGGCCTTGGCGGAATGCGAAGTGGCCTGCAACGCCTGCGCACGCTGCGCCCTCGACGCGCCGGAAGGCTTGGTGCGCATGGAAAATAATTTGCCGGTGGTCGATTACAGTAAGAATCATCTCGCCTCCCCGCATATCATCGAGCGATGCCCCACCGGCGCCATTGTTTGGTTGGAGAACGGCAAAGTCATCAAAGGCAGCGCCGCCAAGAAAATCATTCGGAAAACACCCTTACCCGTGGGGGTGGACTAAATCAATCACGCGACCAGCAGCATCTCATCGCGCTTTGTAGGATATGACGCTGCCGAAAAGACGGATTAACGAAAAAGAGGAATAAGTCATGAGCGATAAAGCACCCAAAGCCAAATATCCGGGCATCCTTGACGCATTGGATGGAAACAC
>SLAD01000340.1 GCA_007126995.1 Kiritimatiellia bacterium
AACCTGCGCGACGCCCTGCGGCGCATGGACAAGAAGAGCGGAAAATCGAAGCAGCCGGACGTCTCATGACGATTATTGAGCCTCACATCCATATGTTTTCCCGCACGACGGAAGACTATCAAGCGATGTATGAGCAAGGTATCCGTGTAGCCGTCGAACCCTCGTTCTGGCTGGGGTCGCCCCGCCGCCATGCCGGCACGTTCTGGGATTATTTCGAGCTGATCCTCGACTTCGAGGCCCAGCGGGCAGAACGCTTCGGGATCGATCACTATGCCAATATCGCCGTCAATCCGAAAGAGGCGGAGGATCTCGAACTTGCGCATGAAACGATCGAGGGCATGGACCGCTATTGGGCGCATCCGCGCTGCCTAGCCGTGGGTGAAATCGGCTACAACCTGATCACACCACGCGAAGAGGAAGTCTTCATGCGCCAACTGGAAATCGCCAAGGCCAAAAGTATGCTGGTGATGATCCATACCCCGCACGACACGCCCCAAGTGAGCAAGCGCAAGGGCGTCGAGCGCACCATCGCCGTGCTGAAGGAATTGGACTACGACAACGACCGCATCATCATAGATCACAACACCGAAGACACCATGGACCTGACGCGCGATGCCGGCACCTGGGCAGGCATGACCGTCTATCCCTATTCCAAGCTCGACCCGGTGCGCTGCATCGACATCCTGAAGAAATGGGGCCTGGAACGGACCATGGTCAACAGCTCGGCGGACTGGGGCGTATCCGACCCCACCACGCTGCCCAAAGTGGCGGGCCACATGAAGGAAAAAGGCTTTAGCGCGTCACAAGTTGAACAGCTACTCTTCGATAATCCGCTCGGGTTCTATCGGCAGAGTGGCAAATTCGAGCCGCGCCTCGATCTTCCCTTCATTCATCCCAGCACCTATCAGCGGTAATGGCCGGATTCGTCAGGAGCTGGCTCGAACTTTTCCGTATACCGAATTGGCTCACCGTTCCCGCTGAACCGCTCGCGGGCATCCTGCTCGCCTTCGCCTATGCCCCGACCACGGACGAGCCTTGGCTTCCCGTCATTCTCGCCTGCATCTGCCTCTACGCCGGCGGGATCGGCTGGAACGACTATTTTGATCGCGGACGCGATCTGCTGCGTCGCCCGGAACGACCGATCCCGTCCGGCCGGGTCGGCCCGCGCCAAGTACTCTGGTCGAGCAATCTCCTGATCGTCGCGGGACTGATCATCTGCAGCCAAATCTCGACGTTCACCCTTTGGCTCGGGCTCATTTTGGTCCTCGTCATCTACTGTTATGACCGGCATCTCAAGCGTCTGCCCGGGCTCGGAGCGCTGGCGATGGGCAGTTGTCGAGGCCTCAGCGTGCTGCTGGGCGCATCCGCCGTGCTGGGCGACGCCCGCATCCCGCTGGTCGTGTGGCTGGCGGCCGGCATTGTGACGCTCTATGTCGCAGCGATCACGCAAGCGGCAAAGGGCGAGGCCTTGCCCCGCAATCCCGGCTCGGAAGTCTGGGGCCCCTTCATCGCACTCCTGCTCGGCCTGATCCTCTATGTCCCCTTCGTCCAAATCTGGTCTCCCACCGTGATCGGCCTGCTCGCGGTCGTGCTGGCCCTGCCGCTGGCCGCAGCCATACGTCTACATGCCCTGCGCACGACCCGCAATTTGCCGCGCACACTGGCCGCCAAAGAACTCGCGCCCACAATTCTGCCGCGCTGGATTGGCTGGCTGATCGCGCATCTGCTTTGGTTGAGCGCTTTCTTCATTCTCAGCGCCGGGCCAACCGATCCCGCCACCACACCTGCGCTCGCCAGTCTGGCCGGATGCTGGCTCGGGAATAGGCTGTTGAGCAGCCTGTTTTACAGCAGTTGACCCATTATCGGGGAAATACCGCGTAAGTATTACTACATTTGGGCGACTATCAGGTGTAGTCTTAAGGCGGTATCGGGATTATATTGGGCATGGTTATACTTATTATGAAAGTTAAATGGCCTCGTTGGGCTCGAGTGATGTCGCTCAGCGCAGTGTTGTTGCTGACCAGTGTTGTCGGTGCCACTGCGCAGCCCTTCGACCCGCATGACCGTGATCGCGTCGGCCCGCCTATGCGCGATAATCCCGGGCAGGAACACGTCGTCCGGGCCTTCGCCCGCGAGCAACGCGGACAAATGGCCGATCCCGCAGTCCGGCAGGCAATGATCGATACGCGCCGCGCCAACCACCTCGCCGCGCAAGAGCGCGCGATGGCTTGGGCTGCGCGCACCGGCTCGCCCATGCGGATCGAGACCAATGATACCGTGATGATCTTGGTCGACTACACGGACGAGGAGGGTCCTCTCTACCGCACCACCCTGAACGTCAATGCCGCCATTTCCACCGCCACCGACCTCGTCATTGCCGGTCCGTACAATTTGTCGGGTGCCGGTATCACGGCCGGCATTTGGGATGGTGGCAATGTGCGGGCAACGCACACGGAGTTTGTCAGTGGGCGCGTCACGAATTTTGATAGTTCGGGGTTGAGTGCACACGCCACCCACGTTGCCGGAACCATGATTGCGCGCGGCGCGAGTAGCAGCGCCCGCGGCATGGCCACCAATGCCAGCCTCTATGCCTATAACTTCAATGATGATTTGACGGACATGACCTTGCGGGCGATGGCCGACCCCGAGGATACCGACGGCAAGATACAGCTTTCCAATCACTCTTATGGCTTCGTCACGGGCTGGGCATCCGGCAGTTGGTCGGGGACCTCTGGTCGACATTGGTTTGGGACATGGGGTGAGCAGGAATCTGATTACTTCGGCATGTATATCGGCTATGATCGTGATGTCGACCAGTTGATTTTCGATTCCTTGTACTACCTGCCGATCAAATCCGCGGGCAATGATCGCAACGACAACGCACCATCGAATGGCACCACCTTCTATTACCGAAATAATCAAGGGGCTTGGGTTAGCGAAACCTATGACTCATCCATTCATCCGCTGGCGGACTTTCAAAAGGGTGGCTATGACACGATCCCGTTCGGGGGTGTGGCCAAAAATATCCTTTTAGTTGGGGCCGTTAATGATGCGGTATCAGGGGGGGAACGGAGCCTTGCGAATGCGACACAGTCGACCTTCAGCTCCTGGGGACCGACCGATGACGGACGCATCAAGCCGGATGTGGTGGGAAATGGGGTCGGCCTGACCTCTTCGGGAGCGAGCGGGAATACGCACTATTACGGCAGCAGCGGAACCAGCATGTCTGCCCCCAACGTGTCCGGTTCCGCCATCCTGTTGATCGAGCATTTCAACAATCTGTTTCCCGGCCAGTTCATGCTGGCCAGCACGATCAAGGGACTGATCATTCACACGGCCGACTCGCTGGACGATCCCGGACCGGATTATCGCAACGGTTGGGGCCTGATGAACACGAAAGCCGCCGTTGACCACATTACCGCGCACTTCGAGGCGCCCACCACCGGCCACATGGTTGAAGACGTGCTCGGTAACGGCACCACCATCAGCTACGAAGTTTTGTGGGACGAAACTGACGACCTCTGGGCGACATTGGTCTGGAGTGATCCCGCCGGCACGCCTGTCTTTGGGCTAAATAATCCTACCCCTATGCTGGTCAATGATCTCGACTTGCGTATCGTCTCGCCTTCGGGTGTGACCAATTTCCCTTGGATTCTTGACCCGGCCAACCCATCGCATGCCGCAACCACGGGCGATAACAACTTGGACAATGTTGAGCAGGTCTACATCGCCGACCCGACCGAAAGCGGCACGTACACCATACAGATCTCTCACAAAGGCTCATTGAGCGGCGGGGAACAACTTTTCTCGCTGCTGGTCAGCGGAGTTACAGAGTTCGAAGCACTCCGACTGGAAGGCGATCTCGCGTTTGGCCACGTGCAGGTGGATACCGAGGAGCAGCGCATTCTCACACTCCACAACGACAATTCGATCGCGGTAACGGTAACCAATATCGCCTTGCCTGCTGGCTTTTCGACGGACTTTACCGGCACCCTTCCGGGAGGTGAATCGAAGGATGTGGTGATCAGCTTTGAGCCCACGGCACTGATTTCGTACGGAACGGATTTGACGATCTTTGTTGCGGAATCAGAGACACCGATCGTCACCTCTATAAGTGGGACCGGGGTCGATACGCTTTTCCTCTCTATCGATGAACCGCTCCACGGCGCAACCGTCGCCCATTCAAATGAAACCATCACCGTTTCCGGCACCGCCGGCAGCGCGTTGGCAGGTCTCTTCACGTGGGAAAATCTCGATGCAGTAGCCGACGGCACCACTATCGCCACGTCGCCGTGGGACATTCCAGCGGTCCCCTTAAGTGAAGGCACCAACCTCATCACCGTTTCCGGCACCAATGCGCCCAGCAGCGCGATCGTCGCCATGGATTCGGCTTCCGGATCATCGTGGGCCACCGGCGACAACGCCGGCAACGGCTTTCATGCTTGGATTTTGACCGCAACCGCCAACGCCGGCCATTTCATCGGTGGCAGTGGCTGGGGCCTGTGGGCGAGCAACGGCGGTGAAGCGAACGCCTACCGTCCCTTCGCACAACCATTGCAGGCGGGCGACTCATTCGACCTCTATTTTGAGAACAACTCGATCGAATCGGGCGGCTCCGTCGGCATGGGGCTGCTGAATAGCGACGGCGAATGGCTGATGGAGTTCTACTTCGTCGGCGGCGAATCCAACTACCGCATCAATGATGCGATCACCGGTCGAGATACGGGCGTATCCTTCACCTCAACCGGCTTGAACCTGACCATTACACTGACCAG
>SLAD01000170.1 GCA_007126995.1 Kiritimatiellia bacterium
AACTGCGCTGGTCTTCGTACGTGGTCGGCGTCGTACGGCGCTCCATTTGAAAACGCTCGGCAAGCGTCAGCGCCTCGATATCCTGTACGGGTTCGCTAGATAAGAAAACAGGTACCAGTAACGCAGTGACAACAAAGAGTATGGATAGAAGCTCCAATCCCCATGGCCACCCAGTGGATTCCCATAAATGTGTTTTTTTTATGAACGAACCAGCGATCGCGTTTTTTCACGACTTGGATTAGGCTGCGGTATCGATACGCCCAGTTCAAGCATAATTACGCTTAAATTACATTTTGATTAATGAAACTTAATAAGGAACAGGTTACCGAAGCGGCGGTTGGCCCCACCCTGCTGCGCATGGCGCTGCCCATGGTCGCCGGCATCTTTACCATGATGCTGTTCAACGTCGTGGACACCTTCTTCATCGGCCAGTTGGGCCCCCGTGAGCTAGCGGCCATCGGTTTTACCTTTCCGTTCGTATTCGTCATCACCGGAACCACGATGGGTATGGGGATCGGAATGGCCTCCGTCGTCTCGCGCGCGGTGGGCGGGGACGATCACAAGCGGGTGGCTGAAACGACTACGCGCGGGCTGATCTTTGTGATGCTGCTGGTGATCGGCTTCGTACTGGCCGGGCTGTCGCTGCACGACAGCTTGTTCCGTTTGTTGGGCGCGGAAGAGGAGTTGCTGCCCCTGATCCGTCAGTACATGGTCCCGTGGTTGCTCGGTGTGCCCTTTCTGGTCATGCCCATGATCGGGAACAGCGCCATCCGGGCGACCGGCGACTCCTTGACACCCAGCCTGATCATCTCGACGGCGGCCCTGGTAAATATGGCGCTGGACCCACTGCTCATCTTTGGGATCGGCCCCTTTCCACGGCTCGAGATGACGGGCGCAGCGCTCGCCACCGTGTTTTCTTATATGCTGGTCTTCATTGCCGCCGCCTACATTCTGATCCGCCGTGAACGCATGATTCTGTTCGAATGGCCAGCCTGGAAGGCCCTGAAAGAAACTTGGGGACAACTGCTATTCATCGGCCTGCCGGCGGTGGCCACCAACATGCTCATCCCGCTCACCAACGGTATTTTGACGCGCATGATGGCCGGCTACGGCCCGCACGCGGTGGCCGCCTTTGGGGTCTGCACGCGGGTAGAGTCCCTGGTGATGGTGGGCGCGTTTGCCATGACCACTATCATGGTCCCGTTTGCGGGCCAAAACTTTGGTGCCGGCAAACCTGAACGCGTGCAAGCCGCTCTCCGCTTCGGCCTGCGCTATTGCCTGACGATCAGCCTCACCCTGTGGGTCCTGCTCGCCCTAAACGCCCCACGCATCGCGGGCTGGTTCACCGATGATCCAGACATCATCGCGATTATTGTGCCCTTTTTGCGCTGGGTCCCGCTCAGCTATGGCGGCTTCGGCTACATGCTGTTGGTGACCGCCACCTTTAATGGAGCCGGACATCCCGGCCGGGCAATGCTCTTATTCGGTTCGCGTCTCTTTGGCTTTACCGTGCCGTTGGCGCTGATCGGTTCATGGCTGGCGGGCATTCCCGGCATCTTCGCGGCCTTAATCATTGGCAACGTGGGTGCCGGCAGCTTCGGCTACTGGCTCAACAAACGGCGCGACGCCGTTCCCGGTCAAAAGAATACGGACATGCGCCCGCCCTTGTGATACGCTGCACCCATGCGCATATTGGTCATTGCAGTGAATCCCGACTTGCCGGAATCCCACTTGCTGGTGGGCCTGCACCGACGCGGCTTCGAGCTACGGGTGCTCTGCCATCCGAACGCCCCGCACGTCAACCTGTTCGATCAAGCCGGCCTGCCGTGGGAACCCTTCGAAATTCGCGGACGCTTTGACCCGAAAGCCATCCGCGTAATCCGGCGAGTATTGCGCCGGGATGCAATCGATCTTGTGCATACGTTGATGAACGCGCCGCTGGCAAATGCCATTTGGGCGGCGGTTGGCACGCAGATCCCGATCATCGCCTACCGCGGCGTCGTCGGCAACATTCAGTGGTGGAATCCGGCGTCGCGTCTGACCTATCTCCACCCGCGCGTAGCAAAGATCGCGTGTGTATGTGATGCGATTGTCGCAGACTTGAAGAAGCAAGGTGTGGCTCCCGACCGTTTGATGCGGATTTACAAAGGACACGATGTCAACTGGTACGCCGCCGCTACCCGGGAAGAATTGTGTCAAACCTTCGATATCCCCCGCGACGCCTGGATCGTCGCCGGCGCCGCGGCTATGCGTCCGCGCAAAGGCACCGCCGTGCTGCTCAAAGCCGCCGCGCAGGTCGAAACCGCCGCGCGCCCCGTGCACTATCTACTGCTCGGCGAGGTGCGGGATGAAGAAGTTGAGCGCGTCGAATGGCCTGGAGACTTGCGGTCGCGGGTACATTTTACGGGTTTCCGCGCGGATGCGACACGCTGGACGGGAGCCGCCGATGTCTTTGTACTCCCCACACTGCGC
This sequence comes from Kiritimatiellia bacterium, assembly GCA_007126995.1. Taxonomy (GTDB): domain Bacteria; phylum Verrucomicrobiota; class Kiritimatiellia; order SLAD01; family SLAD01; genus SLAD01. Next base: position 2,473 of record SLAD01000170.1, read on the forward strand.
CGCGAAGGTCTGCCGAAGGCCGTGATCGAAGCTATGGCGCAAGGCGTGCCCGCCATTGTAACGCGCGCCGGAGGTTCACCGGAACTGGTGCGACACGAAGTCGACGGCCTCGTTGTGCCGCCCGGCGATGCCATCGCCCTGGCCTCCGGCTTGAACTATCTGCTGGCCGAGCCGACCAAACGCCGGGCCTGGGGCGCATCCGCCCAGCGCCGCATTGCCAAGGACTTCAATATTAGCACGACCATCGACGCCTACGCCCGACTCTATGTCGAGGTCACGAGTTGATCCCGTCCACATCGATGAAGTAGATGGGTTGGCCCGTTAACTGAATCGCATCGTCAACCAAGGATAGGGTTCGTCCCCAGGCATCGCACATCTCGCGGAAGTTAAACGACGGCACGAAGGCGATCGGATCGGGATGCGCATACGCCATGACCCAGCAGTGGCCGTCCGCCTTCTCAAAAGCAAAGGCCGTCGCGCCTTCGCTCATCGTCAGTCGTTTCAAGAATCGGCTTTGCGCCACACACTGCAGCCAGAATTGCAGGTAATAGTATGCGGGACGGGCGCGCCACGCCTGCCGATCGAGGTCGTTAACCAGCCCATAGCCATAGGCGGCCAGTCGCCACCAGAACACTCGCTCGATCAGGCCCGATGTCAGCGCCAAGGTGTAGTAGCGCAGCATATAGGCGGCATATTCCAGCTCGTTCACGCTGGGATCCCCCGTGCGTGTGCCCGGCGATGTGTAGGGCGCTCCCACCGGCGAGTAGACACCGGTGCCCGCCAAGGGCCAGTTGACTTCCGAAACGATCACGCGCGGCGCGCACACCGGCGAAGCGCTCGCAATCGATTTAGCTAATGCACATTTTTCGACCAAGGCATAGCGCCCCTGCGGATTCTCCGGCGCGCCACGGCGATCGACATAGAGGTGATGCGACAGCGCATCAAACTGAATCTGCCCGCGCAAGCGATCCAACGCGCCGGCCACATACTGATACTCAAAGTCAATCATGGCGGGTCCCATCAGTCTGAACCGCCCCTGATAAGGCTTCAGTGGCTCCATCAATTGGGCGTACTCGTCCAGCGACCACACCCCCCATTTTACGCGATTAATCGCATGACCGACCTCGACCCACTCAATCTGCCCGATCAACGGCTCCAACACACGGTCGACAAAACGCGCCCAGCGATCCATGTCCGTGACCGCTCTGCGATCCTGCACCAGAGCGACACTAACCTCATATCCCGTCTCCCGCAGTTGGGCGACACAGTGCTGCGTGAAGCGCCAAGCCGACTCCGATTCGTGGTGGTAGAACCGGACCAGCACGGGAATCGGCACATGCGTTCCGTCGGGCTGCACGCAGAGATGATTCAAAAACTCAAACTCGCGGCCCCACAAGTTGGGATGGGGATGCACCGTCATGCCGGCGCGACCGCTCATGTCGATTGGGGTGGAGAAGGTGTTCGCCATTTCAGTCTTGTAGTTGCGCCGTACAGCAGGTAACAGTCGCGCCGTCGCGGTCGCGATATGAAAGGCGTTACGCCATGAATAGTGCCGTTTGCGTTCACGGCCATCCATCACCACAATCGCCTGCCCCGAGCGCCGGTCCCAAATCCAAAGTTCCTTCCATGCGGGGTAGGTCGTTTTCGGGTCCTGCGGCAAGCGACGTCGTCTTGCCGTCCGAACTGGATGCCGCCAGACCCGACTCATGGTATGCCATGCATAGCGCCAGCGATACCGTCGCTCGTGCCGGTAAAAGGACGACGGTAACGGCCGGTCACCACCATACATGCAGCAAAAGACGCGCAGGAAATCCGACGGCAACGAGATCCGCGAGCAATCAAATGCGCGGTTCTTGGCCGAGCCGGCCGTACCCATGCGGGCGCGATTGAGATCGATGAATTGAACGTCACCCCAACGATCATCACCGAATCGGCGCAGGGCGATATTCTGATTGCCCAGATCACGATGCGCCCAGCCCGCTTGATGCAGGCGCGCGATCTCGCGGGCAACCGCCTGCAACAGACGCATCAACTTCTCGCAGTCCGGTTCGTATCGATAGAGTTGAATCAACTCATTCCGGAAAGAGCTCAGCTCGGGCTCGTAGCGCGAAATGTAATAGCTCTCGAGCACGCGCCACCCCTGACGCACCTCCACACAGGCTGCCGGCGCGGGTGTGCCCACCCCGTGCGCAAAAAGTTGTCGGGCAACTTGAAACGAACGCCACGCCTTGCCGCCTCGCTTTCGGTTCAGGTAATCAATCCAGACCGGCTGACGCGCAAACGACTTGATGGCGTAGAACT
>SLAD01000401.1 GCA_007126995.1 Kiritimatiellia bacterium
CACCTCGTATATTCAGCCGGGACTGAACCACTTGCATAACAATTTGATCCAAGTGACCTTGGATGCTGGATGGCTCGGTGGCGTCGTGTGGTTGTATTGGATGGGTTTGACCCTGTTCCTCATGGCGCGGGCAGGACGTCGCTTCCATCGGCATGATCGGAGCGGGGCCACGGTGGCCTTGGCCTGCATGGCGGCCTTCATTGGCCTGATGCTCAATGGGCTGGTTGAGTACAACTTTGGCAACAGCATCATTTTCATGGTTATCCTCTTCCTGATGGGAATGACACAGGTTCTGCAGCAGGCTGCTGAGCCGCTGACCGTAACGGACACAGCTTCCCGATGAAGTGGTCGATCCCGCTGGGCCGCGTGTTTGGGATTCGGATCGGGATCCACATCACCTTCTTTCTGATTGTCGCTTGGGCGGCGTGGCTGGGTTGGGATTATGACGGCCCGATGGCCGGCTTGTGGGCGGTCGCGATGATTTTGCTGCTCTTTGGCTGCGTGATCCTGCATGAACTCGGCCACAGCGTAGTGGCGTTGCGGTACGGAGTTGAGGTTAGTCACATCACGCTGCTCCCGATTGGCGGCGTAGCGGCTATGCGCTCGATTCCAGAGGCGCCGCGCCAAGAGTTGCTGATCGCGATCGCGGGACCGCTCGTCAACGTCATCATTTTGGCGGTCTTGGTACCGATCAAAGGGTTTCCCGGTTGGTTGGACGCGCCGATCATCCCGCAATCGGGACCGGAACTGGTGGATGCCGTTATCCGGGCCAATATGATCCTCATTTTCTTCAATCTGATCCCGGCTTTCCCGATGGACGGCGGACGTATGCTGCGGGCCATCCTCGCCATGATCTTTAGCTATCCAACGGCCACGTCCTGGGCCGCCGGTATTGGACGCGTCATGGCCGTTATCTTTGTGCTGATGGGCCTACAGTGGAATCCGTTTCTGGCCTTGATCGGGGTCTTTATTTTCTTCGGTGCCGAGACCGAAAACCGCATGGTCCACATCAAAGATGCCGTGCGCGCTGTGCCGGTGGCGCGACTCATGCGCCCGGTCTTCGTCTTGCCATCAACGGCCTGCTTGCGGGATTGCCTCGAGGCCTATCACCATCAGGGACAGGCGCACTTTATGGTCGATGGGGGCGGGGGGATGTTCGGTTTATTGCCTGACCGGAGCTGGATGGACGCGCTCAAAGCGTATTCACCCGATGAATCCGTTCAGCGTTTCGTTATCCGGCGTTATGCCTCGTTTCGGCCGGATACCCCCTTGGACGAAGTGATTCAGGATATCTGGATGCTGGACCAGCGCGTCATTCCGGTCATCACGAATGGGATCGTGGTGGGCATGCTAGTGACGGACGACGTGCGGGAATGGATTCATCGACGACAGAATGGCGGAAAACGGCAGACAACGGAAGAGGCACCGGTACCGACAGGGCGTCCGGCACGCTTTTCCATCGATCTGGGGTAGGGGATGCGGCAAGCGATACCGGCTCGTCGGCTCCAATGGCTCGCTGGGAAGCTCGCCCTCCCGGTCCCAGCACGCGGCGGGAGGGCGAGGCTCCTGCCGAGCCGTGTGAATGGCTCGATCCTGCGCAGGTCTTGATCCTGTTCTTCAGCTTTCGGCTCGTTTGGAAACTCGCCCTGCCCGCCGCCTGTATACGTCATCCTTCGCTTGCCAGTGTTCATGGGCCGTGGCAGTCTTCGCGGCATGAAAGATCAGAACTATATGGCGCTGGTCGGCTGCTTGCTCGTGCTTTTCACGTTCGGATGCGCGACGAAAAAAGATACGCCGGTCAAACCGTTGACGGCGCAGGAGCGGGAGGTTTTTTTCTCCCGCGCCCAGGACGAGCGTCGCTTCTGGTTGACGCGCTACGAATCGGATCGCGGACCGGTGTTCACCGGTGGTCACCGCCTGCATACCGACAAATTTGCGCGGGCGGAGTTTATTAGCTCGCGACGCGCGGATTTACCGGCAATCGAAGTACGGATGCGCTCACAACAGGAGTATGTGGCCCTGCTCGATACCAGTTCAGCGGCGAGCTGGATTGAATTCGGCGTGGCGGCGTCGGAAGGCGTGATTCCGATCGGGCCGCCCCCGCTGCGTTTGTATGCCGGCCATGTCGATGATCCGATCCCCGGTTTCTTCAGCGCGGCCCCGCGCATGGTGATTGATCAAGTCCACATTGATACCGCGCTGATCTACGTCAAGGCGGCACATGGTCCGATGCAGGCCCTGATGCGGCATCAAGAGGATTTACGCATACCCATTGTGCTGGGCGCTGAATTTATCCGCGCCTTTCATTACGTGCAGTTTCATTTTCCAACTCGTCAGGTGCTGTTTTCAACCACGACGGCGTACCAGCCGGATCCGGATCGGCTACTGGCAACGCTGCCCATGCGCGAGTATTACGGCATGATCGTCCTCGAGGCGGACATTGAGGGCGAGGAGACTCCGATCCTGTTGGATAGCGTCGGCTCGTTCGCGTTGGCGACCAATTTCGGCCTCGGGGAAACGGTGCGCCAAGTGATGATTGGCGATTTGGTGATGAGAAATGTCGCGCACACCGCCATCGAAGACACCGGCTTGGGCATCCCCAACATGCCGCGGCTTGGGCGAGGCGTATTGGACCGGTTGGTGGTGACCTTTGATGGACGGCATCGTCGCGTGTATTTCGAGCGGCCTTAACCCGGAAGTGCGAGCAGCGATGGGGGATTTTCTTCAGTTCAATGAGGTCACCAAACAGTACGGCGCGCTGAAAGCGGTGGACGGCGTTTCGCTTCATATCCGGCGCGGCGAATTTTTTTCCCTGCTCGGGCCCAGCGGTTGTGGCAAGACCACGCTCTTGCGGATGCTGGCTGGTTTTGAGCGACCGGACCGCGGACGGGTGTTGCTGGACGGCGAAGACATCACGGACCTGCCGCCGAACAAACGCAAAGTCAACACGATCTTCCAAAACTATGCCTTGTTTCCGCATTTGACGGTCCGGGAAAACATCGCGTTCGGATTGCGCGTGGCGCGTGTGGCGGACGCAGCGATCAAGCAGCAGGTCGACGAAATGATCGAGTTGATTCAGCTCGGCGCCCATGCCAACAAGAAGCCGCATCAAATCAGCGGCGGACAAAAACAGCGCGTGGCCATTGCCCGGGCATTGATCAACAAACCCGAGGTGCTGTTGCTTGATGAACCACTGGCAGCGCTGGATTTGAAATTGCGGCAACGGATGTTGCTCGAACTGGACCAAATTCATGATCAAGTTGGCATCACCTTTTTGTACGTCACCCATGATCAAGGCGAAGCGATGAGCCTAAGCGATCGCATCGCGGTCATGCATGAGGGCCGTATTGAGCAGTTGGGCACGCCGGCGGAAATCTATGAGACCCCGCATAGCAGTTTTGTTGCCGCTTTCATCGGGGATACCAACTTCTTTGACGGCCGGGTCGAGGCATTGACCGATAAGGATTATTGTCGACTCACCATCGAAGGTTTTCCGCCCGCCCTCTGTTACAACGACAAACGAAAACAGCCCAACGAACTCGTGCACCTGAGTGTGCGGCCGGAAAAGTTTCGAATATCGCTCGAGCAACCCACCTTGTCGCCGCAACACAATCTGGTCGAAGGACAGGTACAGGAGGTCGTCTATCTCGGCTCGCAGACCAAATACTTGGTGAAGGTGCAGGAGTACTTGTTGGCCATCACGCAACAGCACAGCCGCTTTCTGCTCGATCAGCGACCGATCAAGTGGGACGACCGGGTCTGGGTGTGGTGGCATGCCGATGACGGCTACATGCTGGATCGGTACCGGGAACAGGACGAAGCCTTGATGGAGATGCCCGCTCATTAACCGCATCGTTCATAGATTAAAGCTCGAGTGGATACTGACGCTACCCCCCTTCGCGTGGTTGACCCTGCTCTTCCTGGTGCCTACGGCGCTGGTTTTCGCGATCTCCTTCAAGCCATCGGATCCGTGGGGCGGGATTGGTGCGGGTTGGACGCTGGATACGATCCGCAGTCTGGGGAATCCCAATTATCCCGCCATCATCTGGCGCACCCTCTGGATCAGTTTCGTCACCACCGCTTGTTGTCTGGTGCTGGCGGTTCCCTGCGGCTACTACATTGCCCGCGCGCCACAACGGTGGCGCCGGTTGCTGCTGTTGCTGACGGTGATTCCCTTTTGGACGAGCTTTCTGATCCGGATTTTTGCATGGAAAGTGTTGCTGCATCCCGAAGGCCACGTGAAGCGCGGATTGGTCGCGGTCGGACTCGCGGATGAAAGCACCATGCTATTGTATCGCTCGGAAGCCGTGTTGCTGGTCATGGTGTATACGCTGCTTCCATTTGCCATTCTGCCGATCTATGCGGCGGCGGAGAAATTCGATTTCAAGCTGCTCGAAGCCGCGCGCGACTTGGGGGCGACGCAGTGGCGCGCCTTCCGGCAAATCTTCTTGCCGGGCATTCAGCGCGGGTTGCTGACCGCCGTGTTAATGGTGCTGATTCCTTCGCTGGGCATGTATATCATCCCCGATATCGTCGGTGGGCCGCGCAGCGAGATGATTGCCAATAAGATTGCCCAACGCACGTTTGTTGACCGCAACGTCCCGCACGCCAGCGCCCTTTCCGCCGCCCTGACGCTGGCGGTGATGGCGCCGATGCTGGCGGTCCTGCTGGGGCGGCGCAGACGGGAGGGGGGCCGATGAAGCGTAGCCGAATCCCAGTGCTGACGACGTGGGCGGTGTTGATCTTTTTCTATCTCCCCATCATCGTGCTG
>SLAD01000257.1 GCA_007126995.1 Kiritimatiellia bacterium
CGATGTATTTCTTAATGTACGGATGTCCCATCCGCGCCGTCACATTCCAATCAATCGAGCGGATGTCATCGCCCGGAATGTATTCGCGCACCTCATGGAACTCCATCCCTTGCCCTTTGAAGACGCTATGGTAATGCCCCGAAAACACATCCGAGACGCGATGCCGCGTGCGGATCTGAATCCGACGCACCTTCTTGAGTATCTCCTGCGGGACCATGACAGCCTCTCTCCCGACAACGGTTTAGGGCACCGGCAGCTCGCTGAGAATACGCTGGATCAGGTCATCCGAGGTCAGCTCCTCCGCCTCCGCCTCGTAGGACACGATGATGCGGTGACGCAGAATATCCGGGACCACCGATTTCACGTCCTGCGGCGTGACATAACCGCGTCCGTTCAGGAAGGCATGAGCGCGGGCGCCGATCGTCAGGAAGATCGTCGCGCGCGGGGACGCGCCGTAACGGAGGTAGTCGCGGATGTTGAGTTGATAGCGTTCCGGCTCGCGGGTCGCAAAGACAATGCTGAGTATGTAGTCCTTGATCTTGTCATCGACATAGATCTCGTCCACCACCTTGCGCGCCTGCAACAACACATCCGGCTGGATCACCGGCTTCACCGATGTCTGTTGCTGCGTGAAGGCCATCGCATCCAGAATGCGACGCTCCTCCTCGAGCGACGGATACGTCACCTTGAGTTTCAGCATGAATCGGTCCACCTGCGCTTCCGGCAAGGGATAGGTGCCCTCCTGCTCAATCGGATTTTCCGTCGCCAGCACCAGGAACGGTTCCGGCAGCGGGAAGCTTTGGTGCCCGATCGTGACTTGATGCTCCTGCATCGACTCCAGCAACGCGCTTTGCACCTTCGCCGGGGCCCGGTTGATTTCATCCGCCAGAATAATGTTCGCGAAGATCGGCCCCTTCTTGATCGTGAATTCGCCGTCCTTGGGGTTGTAGATCTGTGTCCCCACCAAGTCCGCCGGCAACAGGTCCGGCGTGAACTGGATGCGCTGGAATTGTGTTTGGATACAGGAAGCCAGCGTCTTAACCGACAGTGTCTTGGCCAAACCCGGTACCCCCTCCAGCAGGATATGCCCGTTCGAGAGCATACCGATGATTAGCCGATCAATTAAGTATTGCTGCCCGACAATCACCTTCTCCATTTCGGAGCGCAAATCCTTAATAAAGGCGCTGCGCTCGCGCACCCGCTCATTCAAGACATCAATCGACAACATTTCCGTACTCATAAAACCTCCATCATTGGGGACAGACACCAGTCCGCGGTCGTAATCCAAATCGAATCGACCGGAATTAGCGGTGTAGACTATCGCAAATCAGCGAAAGTTCAAAAAATCTATTGTTGAGAGGCCGAGAGGGTACGCCCAGTCTGACCAACCCGGCAAATTGGGAACAGCATGGCATACCCGCAGAAAAAAGAATGGCCATTGGAAGTTACAGGCCATTGACATCAAGACATCATGTTTCTTATGTTTAGTCATATGAGAACAACGCTGACACTTGAGCCAGACGTGGGGGCTCGCTTAGAGAAGCTCCGAAGGGAGCGGAAACTCTCGCTTAAAGCCGCAGTCAACGAAGCGCTCCGTGAAGGACTCGCCTGTCTAGACGCACCACCACAACCGGCTAAGCCGTTTTCCACCAGCACCGTGGATCTGGGCGCTTGCCGCGTACCGCTGAATGATGTTGCAGAGGCGCTGGCGATAGCCGAGGGCGATGCTTGGCGATGATCCTGGTTGATGCAAACCTGCTGGTCTATGCGCACGTGCAGTCAACACCGGAACACCAAGGTGCGAAGGCTTGGCTGGACGGCCAACTTACAGGGCCCGGTCGCGTGGGATTGCCTTGGCCTAGCCTCTTGGCGTTTGTGCGCCTGGTTTCGAATCCACGCGTTTTTGAAAAGCCTGAAACGATCGCCAGCGCTTGGTGCCAAGTCGAGCAATGGCTGGCTTGTGATACATCATGGATACCGAACCCCACCGAGCGGCACACCGCAGTGCTCGGCAAACTCATTCCGGCCTGTTCCAGCTCCAATCTCATTCACGACGCCCATTTAGCTGCGCTTGCGATGGAGCACGGCCTGACCATCTGCTCGTCGGACAGCGATTTTGCCCGTTTCCCCGGGCTGCGCTGGCTCAATCCGCTCGCACCTTAATGCGGGCCGAGCCAGCGCTAAACAACAACTCGCTTGAATCAGTCCAATCCCTCTAGCCAGCAATTGGCAAAGCTCGATCTGCTTGAATCAGCCCAGCAGAGGATTGCGGATCGCAAGTTCACGGAAACGAGAGAAATCGCGGTCCGCGGTCCACAATTCATTCACGCCGTGATGCATACAGATGGCCGCGATCCGGGCATCGTGAATCCGGGGGCCGCGCACCCGGCCTTGAATGGCCGTGCTGCGTAGCTTTTCCCAATAGCCTGTCCCCTCACCGATCAATCGGCAATACGGGGTTCCCATCCAGACATCGATCGCGTCCAGTGCCACGGACAGATCACTCGGCGGATCATAGATTGCAGGGTGGGTCGCGATGGCGATGAATTCGTGAATGCAGGGCCAGGGAATGCCCCAAAGCCGGTTCCCTTTAGCGAGAGTCATCAGTGCATCCAAAGCTTCCCGGTGAAATTCAGCATCCTCGCGATGCGCGTACACCAGCACATTCGTGTCTACGGCGATCATGCCCCATGCCCTTCGTAGGCGGCATCCCGGATCCGGCTCCAGCTAGCCTCCCTGAAGGCGGGAGACAAGCCATTGCCCTTCACCGTCACCGGGGTAACTGCGGACGACATTTCGGCGCGCTGTTGCTCAAGCGCCAACAACAAGCCCTGCTCAACTAACTCACGAAAGGTCAGTCGCCGAGCTCGCGCAACGGCCCTCGACTCCTCCATGATATGGTCAGCAATATCGATTGTTGTTTTCATATGGGTCAATATTGCCCTTCCGCCCCCGAAAGTCAATCGACTTACTCTGAAAGTCCCACTTTGTCGCCCTCCTCGCTGCGCTGCGATGGAGAGACGATCCGCCTCGCTGCGCAGCAAGCCGAATACCTCGCGAATAATGGCTGACGGCAAGACATTATCGGCCGGAGGTGGTTGCCCCTCGAAGATGGCCCGCATATTGGCAATGATACTGGCCGCACGCTGATTCGCCGTCATTACATCTGCCAGCAGGTCGGTTATCATCAGCGACACGTCATCCTTTGTTGCTTGTCGCCGGATCAGCTCAAGCGCCGCTTTCGCGTTGCAGCGCATCGCGGTGAGTGGCTGATTCAACTCATGGGCCAGCGCGACGGACAACAGTCCCAGCAGCGGCTCCCGATCCATACGGGTGAGCTCTTCCCTCAAGCGGGCAGCCTCGGCCTCCCGCAGTGGGGCAAGATCGCGAAATGCGTGCACACTGCCTGCTGCTTCGCCGTTGGCATCGTACAGCGGCGTAATCGTCAATTGATAGCCGTCGCCGAGCGGGGCGTCGTCCTGATCCGTCAGGATGAGGGCGGCTCCGGCGCCGCAATAGCGACTGAAACACAGATCAGGATTGGCGGACACCCCTTGCAGGGCGGTACAACAAGGCTGCCCGACCAAATCTTCCGCCTTACGCTGCAATCGCTCTGCGAGAGCGCGATTAATGCGTGTTATGCGGTGGGAAGAATCAACAATCGCGATTAAGTCGGGAATGGCATCAAACGTGTCTTCCCAAAGCTGCGCCGTACCTTTCAACGGCGGCACCGTCCGGATCTTCCCGCTCATGTTGAAACCTCATGAACGATCGACGGTGCCGCTGGGTTCGGAACAAAAGAACCAATAAGTTTATGCACAGTGTGCAATACCCCACCCATCACGGCGATGTGCAGCCACCGCTTCACAAGCCTGCCTCCCTTTTACCCAAGCTAGCGTGAACAAAGAGGCGGTCTGGGGACGCCTCGATTACCTCCAATGCACAGAACGTTAAGCACCGAATGGTTTTAAGACAAGCCGTTAGGCCAAAAAAATACGCAGACGCTCAGATGCCATGCAGCGAGGCTATGATTTGCCTCATCTCATCTTTAATCTTCTTCGTTTCGTGACGTTGGTGCTCAATTCCGAATGGCGTGCAGAGAGGCAAAAGCGCCGCTCCTATTATCCTAAGGCCTCTATCACTTTACGCCAAGGCGTCACACAGCGCGGCATAGCCGCAACCAAAGAAGATCAACCACGGATGGACACTGATGAACACGGATAATTGCGAGCATGATATTATTCTAAACAATTGATAATCAGTTGGTTGATATTCTTTCTAAATTAGAAGCGTGCATAATAATCAAGAGGTTTGGGGATGGTAGTACGAATGTCGCGGCGCACGGTGGAGCGATCGCCTCCATAAACGACGGCGGCGGCACTGACTTGTTCTCCCGCAACCCGCCTGAACCAATCCAATCCCTCCAGCTGCCTGACGCAGCAAAACAGAGGAGGATCTTTGGTAAATGTAAACAGGGAGTTTAATTCCCCGATTTACATACTTTCTGCTGCGCGACGGATAACCTTGTCACCACACCTGCTCAATTCCATAGGCGGCAAAGTGATGGTCACTGGTGCAAATGGGCATATTCTCGGTCAGCACCTGACTAATAAATAATAGATCAAACTGCCTCGTTGGCCGTGAGGCCCGCCGTTCTTGCTCAGCCGAAATCATGGCAGATCGGCGTTGAGTTTCATCAAGACCGGTCTATTGACAGTTATACAGCTATACAGTTTACTTGTAAGCATGAA
>SLAD01000222.1 GCA_007126995.1 Kiritimatiellia bacterium
CGTGCGCGCCAAATATCCATCCAGCGCGTCGGTTGCCGCGATGACGATAAACAGCGTCAGGGCGAGATAGCGATACCAGTCCACCGGATCACCGGCCACGAGGCTCATCTTGTAATAGATGAGCACGAGAATAAAAACCGGGATACCCAAAATGCGCGCGATCGTGATCCGCGTCGCGAGGGTAATGGGCATGCGTTGAAGTTGCGCCGTCATGCCGAGACTTTAGCACATGCGTTCCGCGCGGGGAACAGCTTTGTGAAAGGACATTTCCAACGATTGGAAAAACGCGTCCAAAAAGTTCCAACGATTGGAAAAAGTGCTCCGGATTTTTCCAACGATTGGAAAAACGGCGAAAAATTTTTCCAATGATTGGAAACCGCTGGTTGCGTCGCGGTGCAGCGCTATGGGTCCCGCCGCAGGCCTTCAACCACAAGGTTCAATCGTACTTGATCCGTTTGCTGGGCCGAGGCGCGCACTTGCCCCTCGAGGAGCTTCCACGGCGGGCGCTGCGACTCGAGCATGTGGAGTACGGTGCCGACGGTTTCAGCCGGCAAGGACTCAATCCGCAGGCGATACTGTTCCACCTGCCATCCGGGCCACGCGGCCACTTGTTCCAAGCGCTGGACCTCTGCGCGTAAGCCGGGATAGTGCTCACGCAAGAGCCGTGCGAGTTCGGGCGGCCGATCGGCCTCCAATTGTTCGAAGGGACGCAGCGCCGACTGCCATGCGACTTGCTGTTCGCGCATGATCTCCAGTCGACTGAGGGTATCCAGTTTGCGCTCGATACTGGCGCGTCGCTGGCCCGCCTGACGCAACTGGACCGCACTGAACACTACCGCCACAACCAATGCGATGGTGGCCATCAGCAGGAATAGGCGCTGGGAATTCGCCGTACTCATGTCGTGCGCCTCGCGGTGAGTCGAAAGTGTACGCGCTCTAGATCGGCGGCGTCCTGCAACTGGACCGTGGCGTCCCAGCCCTCTGCCTGCAAGGCCGCTTCAAGCTGCTCCACCAGGTCACGCGACTGTGCCGTGCCCTCTGCGCGCAAGGTGTCGCCATCGAATCCAATCGAATCATAGGTGAGCGTGTCGACCGCGCCGTGCGTCAGCAGAAGTTGCCAGTGGGCTGTTCGCGAGGGACCGAGGGCGCGCAGGAAGGGTTCGATCTGCTCGGCTTGTTCCGCGAGGGCGCGCTCCGCCAACAGTACCTCCTGGCCGGGCTCGACACGGGGAAGGCCGGTCAAGGCGAGCGCCTTTTCGCGTATGCGTTGATCGAGGGCAGCCTCTTGCCGGTCCAACCAGATCCTAAATCCGCCATTCAAGGCCAGCAATAACACGGCCGTTACCAGCGCAATCGCGGCGATCTTTTGTTGGGCTTTGACGCCAAAGGCTGCGGACTGCGCCTGCACGTAGGGGCCACGCCGGAAATCCCAGCCGTCATCGGGCTGTTGCAGGGCACGGGTTGATAGCGCCCGCGCCAAGAATGTTGCGGCTTCACGATCGGTCCGGTGCTCGGCGTTGAGCGGCGCAAGCGCGGCCTGCACACGTTCGCGTACCGGTTCCTCGGCACAGCCGGGACCGCACCAGTGGACGGTCGTCTGCTCGCCCGCTTGGCCATGACTTTGTTGCAGGGCCGTCGCCCGCAGCGAGCGATTGCCCCATTCTTGCAGGGATTCATCCGCTGCGCGTAATCGTTCCGTTCCGATCCGGCTGGACCACGCGCCGAGCAGGCGTCCCGCCTGTCCCGCCACCCACACCGTACGGTCAATGCCAAGATAAATGAGCACGTGGAAACCGGCCTGCGTATTCTGCTCCCGCTGATACTGGTCCCACAGCGCCAAGCCTTCGTGGTCGAGTCGGTGCGGATCCAATTTCCAGTCCTGTGCTTCCTGTAACCGTTGCTCCACCGCCTCACGTGGCGCGGCGATCGCCAGCGCATGCACTTTGCCGTCCCGCCGTTCGAGGGCGGGAAATCCGTAGATGCACTTTTCGATCGGGAACGGCAGTTGAATATCCAGCAACGAGGGCAGCACCTTGCGGGCCTTGTTGAGCGAGGGGAACGGGGCGGTCAGCCAGCGGATACTGCTTTGCAGCACGGGCATGGCCATCGACACCGACGCCAGGCCCAGGGTCGTATCCGAGCGAATGGCCGCAAGCGGCTGTTGCACGGTCCGGCCCGTGTCCTGGGTGGATTCGGCAAGCAGTGTTTCATGATGGATCCCCGCGCGGCTTTGCTGCGATCGCACGATCGCGACATACTGTGCCGAAACATCCATACCATAGGCGGTACGCAGCGGCGGCAACGGTGCTGGCGCATCAGGCTGATTCATTGGATTACCCATTGCCGTATGCGTATTTCACCTTCTTCATCCAGCGTCAAGAGTGCGCGCAAACGGGCGCGGCGCGGCGATTCAATCGCCTGTACCTCGACCAGAAAATGACTGCTGCTCACCGACAGGAAAGGCCGCATCAACGCAAAGAGCGATTCATCGACGCGGGCGAGCAGCGTATCCAGTGTTTCAAAGGGCTGTTCCGCCCGGCGCAACTGGATGAAGCGGGCCAACTCCTCGAAGCCGCTGCCGCCCAAAGACGCCAGCAAGGTGAGGTCGGCGGTGTTGATGTTGACCGGGATGGGCCGACGCCGCGGTCCGGGAATGACGGTGATGAGATCGACGATATTGGCTTCGAAGGCGCGCCCGACGCGATAGAGCGGTTTGATTTCGAAATAGGACGGCTCGAATCCGGCGATCCAGTTGAACTCATGCCACGTATGCATCCACGTATTGGGCGCCTCATAGGGCGGAGTCAGATTCATGTAGTAGGCGGTTTCGCGGATGCCCTCGTCGTCCGGATCAATCCAGTCACGAATCGCCTCAATGCGTTCGATCGGGGTGAAATCGGCGGCGTGCGTCATGGCCTCGATTAAGGCGGTCTCGGTGAGATTCGGGCCAGGAAAATCGTCCGGCAAATAGAGGTTATTGACATCGAGATAGCGGTTCAGGTCGGTGATCCGGCTGATCGTGGTGATGCCGTCCGGTCGCTCAATCTCAATCGTTTCAGCCCAGGCCTGTTCGGCATGATGGAAGCGATGTTCGGGCGCGTCGGCCAGGGCTTGGATTCGGCGCAGGCCCTCGTCCTGCAACGCTGCGCGCACCCGGGTTTGTTGTAGCAGGCGTGCATCCGCTTGACGCCCGATGTAGGCGGATTGTTGCAAGTGCAGGATCAGCGCCGCCATCACCCCCAGCAGCACGAGGACGAGAATCAGCACCATACCCTCTTTGTCCGGTTCCGGTGTATGCCGGGATCGAAAGGCTTTGTGGGTACGCGGGCGACGGCCGGCAATCCAGCGCACCACGAGCAACACCAACGCGGCTCCGCCATAGGCCAGTGTGACGCGCCACAAGCCCTCAGGAAAGGGCTCAGGGCGCCAAAGACTCAGCGCCAGGAAGACCAGTGCGAATAGCATGCACAAGACGCTCAGGACCGTTGCAACCAACGCGAGGCGACTGGCCAGTCTACGTCGCGAGGAACGGCGATGTTGTGGCGTCTTTTCACGCCGACGATTGGATGCGCTTTTCCGTCTCATTCGGGGCAAACTTTAACAAGCGAACGTACAATGAGCAATGATCGACCCACCGCCATCAATTGGCGGACTTGCCGATCCAGCCTTTCCGGCGGAAATACCACAACATCGCCAGTGACAGGGACAGCATCATGAGCATGACAGCAGGATAGCCCCAATAGGTATAGAGTTCCGGCATATTCCAAGGCGAAGCCTCAATGTCGAAGTTCATGCCGTAGATACCGACAATAAAGGTAAGGGGAATGAAGATAGAGGCAATCACCGTCAGCGTCTTCATGATCTCATTCATCCGGTGACTCAGGCTGGTGAGATAGACATCCATTAAATCGGAGCTGTGTTCGCGATAGTGCTCGGTCATTTCCATGAGGCGAAGGGCATGATCATAGCAGTCGCGAAAATAGATGCGGGTCTCCGGGGCAACAATTTTGTGTGGATCACGCGCGAGTGAGTTGAGCGCCTCGCGCTGTGGCCATAATGCACGGCGCAAAGTCATGAGATCCCGTTTGGCCCGTCGTATCTGAGCCAGGATTTCCGGATTGGGTCGTTCCAGCACTTCTTCTTCGATCGACTCAATGCGCTCGCCGTGCTCTTCCAGGACAGGGAAATAATCATCCATCACCGCATCCAATACGGCATAGGCTAGATAGTCTGCCTGATTATCGCGGACTCGTCCTTGGCGCTTGCGAATCCGTTGTCGGATCGGATCCAGCGGATCGCCGGGACGCTGCTGAATGGTTAACACGAAACCCGGGCCGAGAAAAAGGCTGAGCTGCTCTGTTTCCAAGGGACTGCGCTGCGCGATCATACGGGTCACAATGAAGAGCCGGTCGTCGAAATCCTCGACCTTGGCGCGCTGATACAGGTTCACGACATCTTCCAGCGCCAAGCGATGCAGCCCGAATTCATCGCCGAGTTGTCGGAACACTTGCGCGTCGCCCAGACCGGTCACATTCACCCAGACGACCGGCCAGCGGGCGCGGTAATCCGCAATGGCACCCACATCCGTGACATCCACTTCTTCGTAAGCATCCGGCGAAAAGGCCATGATGTTCAGTACGGGCTTGGGCGCTTCGGGATCAACAATGATTGATCCCGGCGGCATGTGATGCGCCGCGGGGCGATGAATACGGCGACGCTTGCGTTTTTGCTTTTGGTTCTGCGACTTGC
>SLAD01000251.1 GCA_007126995.1 Kiritimatiellia bacterium
ACCCCCAACATATCCAGCGCCTATACAACAAATCTTCTTAATCATATCTTTCCTGCTCCACTTAACTCATGGCCGCTTTTCCAAACGGCTTGCGACGTTGCCTCACTGGCGCATAAAGGTCAACGTTGAAGCGCGTGCACATTCTTTGCAAACGCTTGACAGTGCTTTGCAGCTTGCTACGCTCCGGCCTGATTTTTGAACCGACGAACCACTGTACAACCACCCCACAGGGAGACCATATGACGGCAAAGAAAGCAACGAAACAGTACGTGTACTTTTACGGTTTTGGCAAGAAGCATACCGAAGGCGGTGCAGGTGATAAGGCGATTATCGGCGGTAAAGGCGCGAACTTGGCGGAAATGGCCCTAGCAGACTTGCCGGTACCCCCAGGTTTCACCGTATCCACGGAGGCCTGCGCGTACTATTCCAAAAACGGCCAAAAGTATCCACCCAATATGCAGGCCCAATTGAAGCAAAAGCTGGGCAAGCTGGAAAAAAAAAAAAAAAAAAAACTCGGCGATCCGCGTGATCCGTTGCTGGTTTCCGTGCGCTCCGGTGCAGCGGTATCCATGCCCGGCATGATGGATACGGTTCTGAACCTCGGCCTGAACGACAAGTCCATTCACGGTTTCATGAAGCAGATCGGCAATGAACGCGCGGGCTGGGACTGCTATCGCCGCTTCATCGACATGTTCGGTTCGGTCGTGATGGGCCCCACCACTGGCTTGGAGCACGAGCACTTCGAGCATGAGCTTGACCGCTTGAAGAAGAAATACGGCGCAGCCGAGGACACCGACCTGACGGCGAACCAAATGAAAGAAGTCGTCGAGGCGTACAAGAAGGTCTACGCGAAAAAGGTTAAGAAGCCGTTCCCGCAAGATCCCTTCCAGCAGTTGGATTTGAGTATCCGCGCTGTATTCGGTTCGTGGACCTCTCCCCGTGCCGAGAAGTATCGCCAAATCAACAAGATCACGGGTCTGCTCGGCACCGCCGTCAACATCT
Organism: Kiritimatiellia bacterium; assembly: GCA_007126995.1. Taxonomy (GTDB): domain Bacteria; phylum Verrucomicrobiota; class Kiritimatiellia; order SLAD01; family SLAD01; genus SLAD01. The sequence continues at coordinate 1,003 of SLAD01000251.1, forward strand.
GCACGATGGTGTTCGGCAACTTGGGCGACGATTCGGGTACCGGCGTGGCCTTCACGCGCGACGGTTCAACCGGTGATTTCGAGCCAATGGGCGAATACCTAATTAATGCGCAGGGCGAAGACGTCGTGGCCGGTATTCGCACGCCGAAAAACCTTCAGGACATGCCGAAGGAAAAGGATCCGATTTGGAAGAAGGCGTATAAGGATCTGAATGTCATCATGAAGCGTTTGGAGATGCACTACAAGTATCCCCAGGATGTGGAGTTCACGGTCGAACGCGGCAAGCTCTGGATGCTACAAACCCGTAACGCCAAACGCGTCGGCTTGGCCGGTGTGCGTTGGGCGGTGGAAATGGCTACCGCCAAGGACGTGGTGACCGGCAAAAGTCAGCCGAAGGTGCTGACGCCGAAGGAAGCGCTGATGACCTTGCAAGGCAGCGATCTCGAGCAGCTCTTGTTCCCGATCTTTGATGCGGCATCCGAAAAGAAGGCCAAGGTCTTCGGTACCGGGTTGCCGGCTGGCCCGGGCGCTGCCGTTGGCCATATCGTGTTTACCGCGGCCGATGCCGAAGCGATGGTGAAGAAGGATCCCAAGGCCAAGGTGCTGTTGGTCCGTCATGAGACCAGCCCGGAAGATGTAGGCGGTATGTGGGCCGCTCAGGGCATTCTAACCAGTACCGGTGGCATGACCTCCCACGCCGCCGTAGTGGCGCGCGGTTGGGGTAAATGCTGCATTTGCGGTGCCGGCGGCATGCGGATTGATTACCGCAACAAGACCGTCAGCAACGGCAAGAAGACGCTCAAGGAAGGTGATTGGCTGAGCTTGAACGGATCCACCGGCGTGGCCTATGAGGGGCAGTTACCAACACAATCGAGCCCGGTTGTCGCGGCCATCGTATCCGGCAATAAGACTGCGGCGAAACATCCCTACTACAAGATGTACAAGCAGATCTCAGATTGGTCGGACCAGTTCCGCAAGATCAATGTCCGCACCAATTCCGATACGCCCGCCGACTCCAAGGCCGGGCGCGCCTTTGGCGCCGAAGGTATTGGATTGTGCCGCACGGAACACATGTTCTTTGAGGGCGACCGTATCTGGGCCATCCGCGAATTCATTCTGGCGGACAACAAGAATGGCCGTGAAAAAGCCTTGGCCAAGCTCCTGCCCTATCAACGCAAAGACTTCGAAGGTATCTTTGCGGCCATGAAGGGCTTACCGGTCACCATCCGCTTGCTCGATCCGCCCCTGCATGAGTTCGTGCCGCATGGCGCCAGCGATCAGGAGGAGATGGCCAATCGCTTGGAAATCCCGAAGGAGTTCGTGGCCAGCCGTGTACAGCAGTTGCACGAATTCAACCCGATGCTGGGTCATCGTGGTTGCCGCTTGTCGATTACCTATCCGGAACTCTGCGTCATGCAGACCCGGGCAATCATCGAGGCAGCCATCAACGTGGAAAAACGGCGCAAGACCAAGGTCATCCCGGAAATCATGGTCCCCTTGATCGGAACGAAAGCCGAGTTGGATTATCTGGCAACGATTATTCGCCAGACGGCTGATGCCATTATCAAGGCCAAGAAGTCCAAGCTGAAGTACTTGGTCGGAACAATGATCGAGATCCCGCGCGCGGCGCTGACGGCTGATGAAGTCGCCGAATCCGCTGATTTCTTCAGCTTCGGCACCAACGACCTGACGCAGATGGCCTTTGGTTACAGTCGTGACGATATCGGTACCTTCTTGCCCGATTACCTGAACGAGAAGATTCTGCCTCACGACCCGTTCCAATCGATCGACGTATCCGGTGTTGGACAGTTGGTGGAAATGGGCGTGCGCAAGGGACGCGATAGCAAGCCTGGCCTGAAGTGCGGTATCTGCGGCGAGCACGGCGGCGACCCCGCCAGCGTCAAGTTCTGCGCCAAAGTCGGCCTGGACTACGTTAGTTGTTCACCCTATCGCGTGCCGATCGCGCGGCTTGCCGCGGCCCAAGCGGCCATCAAAGGCTAAGCCTGATTCAGTACAGCGACGACATTGAAAAGGCCCGGCTCAGTAGTGAGCCGGGCCTTTTTGACCCTCATTACCGGAACATGCGCAGCAGGATGAACAACACCAGTACGATCACGATAATGATGAAAACGGTTTTGTTACGCTGCACGGCTCGGCCTTGCCGGTTCGGTAACGGCGTCTTTAACCCGCCTGTCGAAAAATAGTTGGCAAAGCGCGCATCGCCCCGAACCTTTGCCTTATCCCCCGCCAGGCCACGCGGCTCATCGGCCGCATGGGCCCCGGTACCGCCCAGTAATCGACCGCCGGATGAATGTTGGGTACTCATCGCCCCGGGTTCAGCGCGTGTCGGCGAAGAGATGAGGGCCGGTGTTTGGCCCTTCTTGATCGCACGCGAGAGTGACTTCATCTCGTCATCTAATCGACGCTTTTCGCGCTCGATTTCTTGCAACTTGCGCTCGAGCTTCGATTTCTTGGGGCCGGATTTTCGCATAGCACAGCGTCCTCTTTAGCCAATCACACGCCGCCCGCTCTTATAGGATGCCCATGCTATGCATGTAATAGAGCAGCCATAGGATGGTGAGCGTAATCATGATCGGCAGGCTCACGGCAAATCCAACCTTCAGCCAGTCCGCAAAACTCTTCTCCTCAACAGGCGCATGGGCCGTGTCATGGTGCAGTACCGGCTGTTTCGCGGCTTGCTTTTGTTCTTCGGACTGAGCGGAACTGATCTTCCCGAGGATCTTGTTGTACTCCAACCGGATATCATCGATCCGGGCGATGGCACTGCCCAGCTCTTCGCGGAATTGCTCTTCTGGCCACTGTTCCTCGTCAATCGCATCGATGTCACTTTTCCAAGAACGACAACGCTGCCGGGCCTCCTGCACCAATTGGAGCAGTTGCTCGGTATGCAACTCCTGTTTTTCCAGCGTGATCATGCTCTGGTTCAAGTGCTGCATCATTTCGCTTTTGCTACGCTCATAGTCTGCTTGGCGGCGACGCAATTCCTCTAACTGGTTCTTTTCTTTTTCGAGATTCTCCTGCTTTTGGCGCAGACGCTCCAATTCCTTCGCTGCCGTCGCCATATGGTCTTCAACCTGCTCCTTGTGGCGGGCCATGCGCGATAAATTCAGATCAGAGACACCTCGACTGGAGGCGTCGGCAGCCGCTGACTCGGCGTTTTCGGGTTCTCCACGGGTCTTGCGTGCCGTCGCGCTGCGATGTTTTACCAAATCATCATCAAAAAAATCTGTATTCGCCATGGTCGTCTCCTATACCGCTAAGGGATAATCAATTCCTGCCCTTCCCGCAGGCTTTCGGGCGTATCCAGCACGCCGCGATTCGCTTCGAAAATTCTACGCCACTGTGAAGAGTCCTGGTACACCCGCCCCGCGATCCGCGAAAGCGTATCGCCCCGTTGCACACGATAGGTGCGGGGAGCCGCGGCAGGCGCTTCAACTGCGGGTTCGGGCGTCCGGGGACGAATCGGCTGCGCTTCCGCCGCTTGTGCCGTCTGCGCGGCACCGGTCGGCTGCCGAGCCGCAGCGGTGACCGTCCGCTCCGCAGGTGCGGCGTCGTCTTGCAGTTGTCGCGTGAGATCCTCAATTTGCCCCCGCAACATGGCATTTTCACGCTCCAAGCGGGCGACCTCTTCAATCGCGCCAGCCGGCGGATTGGGTAGCGAGGCGAGGTACTGTGTGTGGGAGCGCCGGATCAAGTCCTCGATC
>SLAD01000396.1 GCA_007126995.1 Kiritimatiellia bacterium
ATGATAGCGTCCGGCTGATAGCGATCAAACCAGGCGAACAAGGGGGTGGCATCCCCGGCAGCAAACACCAGCGTGGGGATCCTTCGGCGGGCGGATTGCTCCATGGCATAGTTGTTGTAGGCTCCGGACGCCATCCGCTCCTCGCAGGAACGGTACTCCTCCGTCTCAATAAAGCCGATACGACGGTAGCCCCGTTGGGTGAGGATATGTAGCGCCTGCTCCATGTTATGATGGAAATGCGTGGCCACGCGGTTGAGCCTGGGGTCGTGAATGGACAAGGTGGTGGTGACCACCGCAAAATGCTCCCAAGCGAAAGCCGGTGTGGCGTTGGGCTCGCGCCAGGGCGGCAACAACACGCCGGGCACGCCCCGGTTATGCAGCACGGTGGAGAGTCTGGCCTCGTTCCCCTTGTAATCGCCCAGCCAAAAGGGTTCCAACTTGAAGCCAAGTTCCTCGGCCCGGTGCGCGGCGCCCCGGTAAACCTTGCCGAGATAGCCTTTGCCATATTCCTCTTGATCGGGCCAGGAGTTAATGAACGCAAGACTATGCGAGAAGGCGGTGCGTCTCGAATCCCGCAGGTGCCGCATCAACTTGCTGACTTCCGGGTCCGGCCGGTAGCCCAGCCGCTCCGCCACTTTCTGGACCCGCTTGCGGGTGCCCGCACTGATTTTAGGGTTGTTCCGCAGCGCGTAGGAAACCGTCATCGGTGAAAAACCCGATTCCCGGGCAACGTCTTTGATGGTGACGCGCTTCATGGCTGTGGACCGGCAGGTTCGGATCTCATGGTCTTCAGGCTGCTGCGGTAGGTGCTTGGACAGCAGCCGCACTGTCTTCGAAATGCCCGGTTGGCTTGCGAGATGGACTGGAACCCGGCCCCGAAGGCGCAATCCGCGACGGTTGATTCGGAATTTGCCAGCAACTCCATGAACATGTTCACGCGCATGACGCTGACGTATTCGCTGAAGCAGCAGCCGCTTTCCTGACGAAACCGACGGCAAAAATGGCTAGGACTCAGATCGCAGCGGGCCGCGACATCCGCCAAGCGAAGGTCCGCCTGCGGATCGGTTTTAAGCAGCGTGCGGACTTGGCTGACAAGCCGACTCTCTGCTTGGTGCGCGTCTGGCAACAGGCGCTTCAATTCCTCCTGAATCCGCTCGGCCAGCAGTTGCAACAACACCAGGAAATCGCATATTCGCGCGGGTTCCACTACGCGGATCAAGGCCGCCAATTTGCCCGCTTGTTCTTCTGCATGAGGCCTCTCGCGCCCGAGTACCTGTTCAAGGCGTTGCTCAAAACGTTGCCCGCTTTCTTGATCTGCGCGGCGAACGAGTACGCGGCCGGCCACCAGCAGCAGCGTGTCTGCGTCCCGCATGGAAAGCCGAAAGGCATAGATCGACAGCCCGGCCGGACAGGAAATCTTTGCAGGGCGATCAGTCGACAGGTCCGAGCTATGCTGCATGCAGCGCAGGAGCCGACCTTGGCAATTGCGGATAGCCTTGCAAGAACGATGAAAAGCTGCACAGAAAGGCACCTGTTGCTCCCAGCTTCCGTCGCCTTGCATCACATCACGGATGGACAGCAGGCATACGGGCATCCCCGTAATACGCTCAAGGGCGGAGACGTGCTGCCTGAACCAGTGCGTCTCCCGTATATAGGCCGCATAATCCATGCGCTATCCTGTAGACGACGTAGAGAGTAAATGCCGCCATGCCGTAGCTGTCAAGCGCAGCTTTGGGGGCTGCTTCCGCCAGGCGCATCTGCGAGTTCCCGCATGCGCATAATTTGCGGCAGGGATGATCGGTGATGCGTAGACGGTTTTGCGGCACTCGGGCACACTACGCGCAATGAGATGGACAAGGTGCTGTTTTAACCAAAAGGAGATAGGGCCATGAGTACTAGAACCGTGTCGGTTGTTCTTGTCAGTGTTCTCGTTATCCCGTTCGCGCTGCACGCGGCGCCATCCCTGCCTGTTACCAGCCCGCCCGTTGAACCCGAGTTCAGTTGGACGGGACCGGAGCTAGACGAACACGCCGTTCACGGCCAATGGCTCAGTGATCGACACACGCAGGACTTGAGTGCGCGGACGCACGAGTTTTACGACAATCACGTGAATCACGGTGGCGGCCAAGCAAGTCATGGCGCAATCCGGGGGACGGCCGAGAACATTCAATACGAGGGCGGATTGATTGTCGGGTTTAACATCAGGGCCATCATTGAAAACGACACGCACACGCAAGCGGGGCAATGGGAAGACGGTCAGAACTTGCATGGCGAAGGCTTGGGCACGGAGTTGCAATGGCAGAACACACTGTTCGATACCGTAATGACGGTCGAGTTTGCTGTCGACGAGCTGGCCCTCGATGAGTGGCTGCAGGACAACGATTGGGGTCTCCCGTATATCGAACCTGCTTATCGCATCGTGGCGCAGAACCATGATCAATTAGCTTGGTATTGTTGGAACCCGCTGAGTGGCGACCCCGAACGGGAGCCGCATGGCGCTTTTCTGGTCCCGACCTGGGGCTTTGGCGACATTGCGCCGGGCGCTCAAGCGGAGCGGGTGATGGAGTTCCTCGTCACCTCGGACGGGATTCCCGCCGGTGACCCGGTTCGGATCGCCTTGGAAAGCGGCCAGGACGTTTTGCTGAACCGCACGACTTCGCTAAAAATCAGCGGCTGGGTTGACGAGCTCCGCCAGGACACAGGTACGCCCTACAATGAGGACCCTGGCCACAATAGCAATGTCTCTGTGTTCCATAATATTCCCGAACCAGGCACAGGCGTGTCTCTGTTGATCGGGCTTTGGGGCTTGGTGATATGGAGGCGCTCAAAGGCGCGCCGATAAGCTTGATAGTTTTGCTGTGGCGGGTGATGGGGGGAGCTCTGCGACGCCGACATCCAGGCGGGGATCTGATTAACGCCGTCGGCTGAATCCCGGTCTCACGACCCTCCAACTGAGTACAATTTCTTTGGCGCTGACGCGCTGAGTGGCTGTGGACTTACTCTTTCCGGCCAACCGCTCAAGCGGTTGTACGATACAACCGCGCAGGGGCCGTTCCCGTTTTACGGGGGCCCGGACGTCTTGTAATGTTGGCCGATGATTCATTCACGCTTCTCGATTAATCTAAAAGTCCTCCTCGCATGCCTGATCGTAGCGGGACTCTCCGCCTGTGAGGTGCAGCGGCCATTGGACAGAAAGCCACCCGACATTCCCGATCCGATCCCCGACACACCTGCCAAGCCCGTGCAGGTTTCCCTGACCGCTCCGCTTCCCGGCCTGGAATTTTACGAAGCGCTCGATTTGAACCGCACCGATCTGGCCAACGTGGCCCGGGCGGTGAAAGCCGAAGACGCGGCAGCGGCTTCGAAGGCCTATGCAGCATTTCTCCGCGCCAAGGACTGGGGCGGCGCCCTGCAACCCGCGAGCGCACCACCGCCGGACGAGGCCACCACCCCGCAAGGCGAGGCGGCGCGGCGCGGTCAGGTCCGCCTGCTGGGACACACCCACGACTACGGGGACTCGATCGACTGGCTGGACAATCCCACGTCGTTCGCCGACTGGCCGCTGCTGCTGAACCGACACGGCCACTGGGTGGATCTGGCCCAGGCCTACCAACAGACGGGAAATCCAGCCTACATCGAGGCCTTCTCGTCCCAACTGATTTCCTGGCTGGAGCAGGCCCATATACCGGACAGCCAAGTCCGTGCCGAAGCGGCCCTCATCCCGCGGCACCGCGGCCATCGCCGCCCGTTCGCCCCGGCCTGGCGCAGCATTGAAGTCGGTGAACGCCTGCGCGCCGCCTGGCCTCGCGTGCTTGCGGGGGTACTGAACAGTCCGGACCTGGAGGACGTGGTTCTGGTCCGCATGGTGGCCGCGATGGTGCGGCAGGCCGACTTCCTGGTGGAATTCGCCGGCCCCGACAACTGGATGTATATCGAGTCCGAAGGATTGCTCACTACCGCCGCGCTCTTTCCCGAATTCCCGCGCGCCCGCATCTGGTCGGACACCGCCTGGTCGCGCGTGGCGGAAGATCTCGCCCAGAACGTGTATCCGGATGGGGCCTATCAGGAGCTGACGTTCTGGTATCAGGAAACCGTCCGCTCCGCCGTCGTCTCCATGCTCGATCTGGCGGATCGCGTCGGCTTGACCCCGGACCCGTCCATCGAAGCAACGTTAGAGCGCATGACCGAGGGCATCATGAACGCCCGCATGCCGGACGGACGTCTACCACAGGTGAATGACGCCGACACGCTTTCGGCGGACTGGATTCTGCGTCCCGCCGCGCAGCGTTTCGACCGCCCTGACTTCGACTATGTCGCTAGCTTCGGAGCCCGCGGCGAAGCGCCCCCCTACACGTCCGTAGCCATGCCCTATGCCGGTTGGGCCATTCTCCGCGAAGACTGGAGCGCCAACGCTAACGCCCTGTTTTTCGAGGCCGGTCCGTTTGGCGGCCATGCCCACGAAGACAAACTCGGCTTCATTCTCTACGCCTACGGTCAACCCATGATCATCGACACGGGGCGCGCGGCTTATGGCCACACGCCGGAGCGCACCTTCAACATCGGCCCCACCGCGCATAGCACGGTCTTGTTTGACGGACTGGGTCAGTCGCGCCGCTGGTGGCAGGACGGACGCCTGAACCGCACTGCGGGGCCGGCAGAGGGCTTTGCCTTTCAGGACGGCGATACCGTGGCCTTCGCGTCCGGTGCTTTCGGGGA
>SLAD01000192.1 GCA_007126995.1 Kiritimatiellia bacterium
CCGACCTGCTCGTGTATGAACCGTTTACCTCTTTTGAGCGGCCGTTGCATCGCCTGCAAACAGGCGTGGGCTGGAACGGCGCAGGCTGGATGATCCAGAACAACGTCACCAACTCCTATGTCACCGCCACCCACACTCCGTTGACTTATACGAACCTATTGAGCTCGCCCGGGTACGCGTCCGGTGGAGAGAACTACAATGCCAGCGCCCGCGCGCTGGATTTGGAAAAAACGTTCGCCCACTACATGACCTCGCGCGGCGCGGGGGCCGTGGATGTGCCGGGCACGACGCTGTGGATGAGTTACCTGATTCGGGCGGGGGACGCGGGGCAGCGGCAACGGATCTCCCTATTGCGCGGCACCGGGGCGACCCATAGCGACGCCAACAACATGGTGAAAGTGAAACGCATTGACGGCACGTGGCAGTTGGTTGTGTTGAACAACGCGGCGCAGTTGGACACGGCGATTCCCGTGGTGGCGGACCAGACGCACTTGATGGTGCTGCGCCTGCATATCGGCGGCGCGTCCGATCCGTCGAGTGTACACCTTTGGGTGGATCCTGCCCCGGCATGGCTGGGTGGGGACGCGCCGGATTTGGCGACGGCCACGGTGTCTCATACCGTTACAAACGCCGACTTCAAGTTCGGGCGCGTTCATTGGTATCCCGGCCAGGCCGGCGGCAACGGCATGCTTGATGAGATTCGTCTTGGGACCACCTTCGCTTCCGTCACGCCGGTGCCGGTTGAAGCGGTTTCCGGCTTTGACGCATGGCGGGCGGAGGAATTCACGCCGGCGGAATTGGAAGACGAGCAGATCAGCGGCCCTTTCGCCGACCCGGACGACAGCGGGATCAAGAATCTGATGCGGTACGCTTTGGGGCTGGGCCGGTACGACCCCTATGACGCGGTCATGCCGAGCGGCGAAATCGCGGACGATCCCTTGTTTCGTCACGTACGCTTAATCGATGGGGACAGCGGTGTGATCTACGTCATTGACTTTACGGATAACCTCGTCGCCGGGGACTGGCTTCCCGTGACGGTTGGCGAGGAATTGTTGCTCCATGCCACGGAGCCCACAGGCGACGGGCACACGGAACTGGTCGTCTATCGCGTGTCACCGGAGGCGCTGGCCTCCCCGAAATACTTCCGGCTGGCGGTACAACTGGCGGAGTAGCACATGGGCAGGAATGCCCATGTGCCCAACGCTCGGAGCAAGGACAATCCGTCTTGAGCCTGTTGAGAAACTTTTCCATACATGCTCTCCGAGGGTTCGTTTTCTGGCTGATGATGTGGCGTGCAACACGCAACCATGCGTTCCCACGACGCAAGGTCGTGGGGGCGGCAATGTCGTTTTCTTTGTCCGTGCAGGCTCTCGGCGTCGCGGAGCTCCGCCTACGCGCGTAGGGAATACCCTTTTTGCAGAACAGTTGGAGCGCGCATAGCGCGTTTCAACTGCTCTTTTTAGGTTGAACTGCTCCCATTAAGCTCAAGGTTATTCCAAGGCTCCGCCCGACCAAGCGTTGAGGGCTTGGTATTTGGGCGATGTGGCGGGATCCTGGGTGCGCCATTCCAGCAAGCCCCAATAGCCGTGGCGGCCATAAGTGCCGGTGGCGGTCCAGTGGCAGAAGAGGTTCCCGCCGGTGACCTCGGTCCAGTGGTTGAAGTATTCCGTGTAAAGTTCGCCCATGCGCGGGTCGCGGTTGGCGTCGGCGAGCAAGCTAACAAGCTTCTCGTTGTTGGCGGCTTCATTGAGGGCGGTGAGGTGTTGGCCCCCTTCGTAGGCGATCAGTTTCAGGTCGAATTCGTCTGCCAGAGTCTTGAACCGCTCCATCCAGCGTTTGGAGTTGGCCATCGGGGCGCCCCGCAGGTATTCGAAGACTTGGTCGAGCGTCCAATCCTGCACTTCCTGCGCGCCCGGGCGGTCGTCCCGGCTTTGAACCGCCACATTGAACGTGAGGTACGGCCCGATAGCGATGGCGTCGGCGCGATGATACAGGTCGCGGTGCGAGAGTTTGCGGCGCCCGATGTGGTCGTTCGCGGCTTGTGTGGCGACCACGCGAACGTAGCGCTCGTGTGCGCCTTCGTAGACTTCATCCAGAATATCGAACAGGCGTTGAGATTGCTCGGCGTAATACAACCATCCGGCCTCCCACGGATGTTCCGCCAGTCCGGCCGCCACGCCGCGCTCCTGCGCCCAGCGGGTCTGGGCGAACATCGTGTTCCAGACTTCATTGGAGAATTCGTAGTAGGCTTTCAGGTCAGGATGCAGCGTGTCGCGTACAATGCGGGCGAATTCGCACATGTACTCATCGGTGACCGGATGCGGGAGCGCGAACCAGGCATGCGATTGCGTGCGATTGCACAAATCAATCATCCATTCCAGGGCAACCCCGGACGTATGGAAGGTGCGATGACGAGGTGTGGGTCGATTGGACCATTCCTCCTGGTCGGTGCGATTGGCCAGCATCCAATCCATGAAGCGGATGGTGTCGACGCCGCCCCAGCGTTTCAGGAAGTCGGTCGCATACGGATTCTGCGCATAGCGGTTCTCGTACCCCGGCCGGATGAAGCGCATGGCGCGGGGATAGTTCTCCGGATTGACGGCGACCAGTGTCAGTTGTACCCAAGCGCCGCCGCCGGGCTGGACATCAATGACTTGACGGCCGGGCGCGGCTTCCACAAGCCGGGCAATGCCGCTCCACTCCCATTCGCCTTCGCCTTCGTAGAGAAAGACATACTCACCCGTGGGATGATGTCCTTGCAGGTCGGTCAACATCAGCGTGGTGGCCCGCTGGTCCGGTTCGAGGCGGGTCACGTACCCGTATTCGTCCAGCGGCAACTCCTCGCGCGTGTCCCAGACGCCGTCCCGCTGCGGAATCCAGGGGCGGGCCATTTTCATCATATCCACAAAGGGCAGGTCTCGATTCCAGTCCTTAATCGCATAGAAGTTCATGCCCAGCCGGTTTCCGCTGGCTGTCAGCGCCGGTGCTGTGTCCTTTTCGGGTGGCTCTACCGGGTCGACCGCATGGCAGGCCATCACCAGACCCATGCCGCCGAGGATTGCGAACAAGCTTGCGTACTTCATTTTTTACGCCTTTCTTTTCATTGTAGCAGGATACACCTTCAGACCTCAGCCTGGAGCATGGAACAGCCGCTGTCTGCAATCAAAGCAGGCGTTCCTAAAACCGTTATATTAACGCGAATTGGTTTATGCTGAGTGCTATCTTGATGGGAAATGGAGAGAACGGATGACGACAGTTCGCTATGGAACGTTTGATGATGCGGCCGGCTGCTATCGACTGGAACGGACGCCGCCGCGCAAGTGGAACAACATTCATTATAATCAGCCGGGCACACACGAGGTGTATGCGGAATTCAGCAACATCGGCGATGGTCCGGTCACGGTGCGCGACGCGGACGGGCGCACGTGGAGATCTAAGCCGAATGGAGATCATCAAATATTATGTGTTTAGACGCGACCCCGTAACCGCCGTAAAAACTCACGCATATAAGGAAAAATAAAGATGAAACAAACATCCGTCAAAACTGGACTCTTCGGGATAGGGCTCGACACCTACTGGCCCCAATTCAAGGGGCTGAAGGATAACCTTCTGGGCTACCAAGCCCGGGTAAAGGATCGGCTCGAATCGTTTGGGGCCGACGTCGTGGATGCGGGCTTGGTGGACAATCCCTCCGTCTCCCGATCGGTTGGCGAGCGGTTCCGCGCGGAGAACGTGGATGTCGTGTTTCTTTTCATCACCACGTATGCCTTGTCTTCGACGGTCTTACCGGTGGTGCAAAAGGCGGGCGTGCCGGTGATCGTGCTCAATCTCCAGCCGGTGCCACAGCTCGACTATGCCACATTCAACGCGCTGGGCGACCGCGGTCACATGACGGGCGTGTGGCTGGAACACTGCCAAGCCTGCTGTGCCCCCGAGATCGCGTGTGTGTTCAACCGCGCAGGCATTCCCTTTTATCAAGTCACAGGCTACCTCGAAGATGAAGCGGCCTGGTCGGAAATCCGTGACTGGGTGGACGCGGCGTCCGTGCACCGGGCGATGAGCGAAAACCGTATGGGCGTGCTCGGCCACTACTATTGCGGAATGCTGGACGTCTACAGCGATATGACCCAACAGGCCGCCGTGTTCGGCAACCATTTCGAGTTGCTGGAAATGTGCGAGTTGCATGCCTTGCGCGAGGCGGTGACCCATGACGAGGCGGCGTCCAAGCGCACGGAGTTCGCTAAGCAGTTCGAGGTGGCGCCGGAATGCGAAGAGGCGGAATTGGATCGCGCGGCGCGCACCTCCGTGGCGCTGGACCGGCTGATGGAGAAGCATCAAATCGGTTCGTTTGCCTACTACTACGAGGGACAGCCCGGCAATGCCTACGAGAGCATTGTCACGTCCATCATCGCGGGCAACACCCTGCTGACCGGACGCCACATTCCGGTGGCGGGCGAATGTGAGATCAAGAATGCGCAAGCCATGAAGATCATGGATCTGCTCGGCACTGGGGGATCCTTCTCCGAATACTATCTGGCCGATTTTCTGGACGACGTCGTCTATTTCGGACACGACGGGCCGGCTCACTTCGCCATTGCCGAGGGACCCGTGGGGCTGGTGCCGCTGCCGGTCTATCACGGCAAGCCAGGCAAGGGACTGTCTATTCAAATGACCGTGAAAAATGGCCCCGTCACGCTGCTCTCCGTGGTGCAACG
>SLAD01000049.1 GCA_007126995.1 Kiritimatiellia bacterium
AAATCGCCAGCCAAATCGAGCATTTCCCAGAAGGTCAATTCTGCATCGAAATCGACGATGTGATTGTGGCCTCCGCCACGAGTTTGGTTGTTGACTTCGATCTGTATTCCGACTGGCACAATTGGAAGGAGATTTCTGATAACGGCTACATCCGTAATCACGATCCGAACGGCGACACACTGTACGGCATCGAAATTATGGTCGACCCGGACTATCGCGGTATGAAACTGGCCCGTCGCCTCTATCAAGCGCGCAAGGACCTGGTGCGCGAACGCAACTTGAAGAGTATTGTGATCGGCGGTCGCATCCCGGGCTATGCCGCCCATCAAGACGATATGACGGCGCACGAATACGCCGAGAACGTTGAAGACAAAACGCTGTACGATCCCGTATTGACCACGCAACTGGCCAATGGCTTCGAACTCAAGCAGTTGATCCCCGACTATCTGCCGTCGGATGAGGACAGCGTCGGCTGGGCTACCTATCTGGAGTGGACCAATGTGGATTACCGCCCGTACAAGAAGCGGGCCATCCGACCGGTACAGGTGGTGCGCTTGGCGGCGGTGCAGTATCAGATGCGTAGCGTGAAGGATTTTGACGAGTTTTCGACGCAGTGCGCCTTCTTCGTCGACACCGCGTCCGATTACAAATGCGATTTCGTCCTGTTCCCTGAACTGATTACCACGCAATTGTTGTCGTTCTGCGATACCAAACGGCCCGGCGACGCCGCGCGGAAATTGTCGGAGTTTACTCCCCAGTACATCGAAATGTTTTCCGAGTTCGCGATTCGTTACAACATCAACATCATTGGCGGGTCGCAGTTCGAAGTCGAGGACAACACCCTCTACAACGTGGGTTACTTCTTTGGTCGTGACGGTTCCATCGGGCGCCAGCGCAAGATTCATGTCACGCCGGCGGAATGGAAATGGTGGGGCGTCACGGGCGGCAACAAGATTGAGGTGTTCGATACCGACTGCGGACGCATCGCGATCATGATCTGCTACGACATTGAGTTCCCCGAGTTGTGCCGGATCGCGTCGCAAAAGGGCGCGCGCATCATCTTCGTGCCGTTCAACACCGATGAACGGCACGGGTATCTGCGGGTGCGGCATTGCGCCCTGGCGCGCTGCGTCGAGAATCACGTCTATGTGGCCGTCGCGGGTTGTGTCGGCAATTTGCCGTTCGTCAACAATGCGGACATCCATTACGCGCAATCGGGCATCTTCACCCCGGCCGACTTTTCGTTCAGCCGCGATGCGATTGCCGCCGAATGTAATCCGAACATTGAGACGTTCGTGATTCAAGATGTCGATATCGAGTTACTGCGTCGGCATCGCTATCGCGGCACGACACAAAACTGGAACGATCGGCGTCGAGACCTTTACGAAATCCGCTACGTCGAAGACGGAAAGTCCAAATCGGTTTAAAGGCATGACGACCAAGCGCATCATTCCCTGTCTCGATATCGCCAACGGCCGCGTCGTCAAAGGCGTGAAGTTCCTGGAATTGCGCGATGCCGGTGATCCCGTGCAACAGGCGCAAGCGTACGAGGAGCAAGGCGCGGACGAGCTGACGTTTTTGGACATCACGGCGTCGCACGAGAACCGTGACACGATTCTGGAAGTGGTCAAAGCCGTAGCCGCCTGCGTTTTCATGCCGCTGACCGTCGGAGGCGGCATTCGGTCCGTTGCCGATGTGCGGCGCCTGCTGCAGGCGGGCGCCGACAAGGTTTCGCTCAATACCGCAGCCCTGTTAAATCCGGAGATTATCAACGAAACCGCCACCCGTTTCGGCAGCCAGTGCATTGTGTTGGCGATCGATGCGCGCCGGAACACGCACGGCGGCTGGACGGTGTATACGCATGGCGGGCGCAACCCGACCGTGCGCGATGCGGTGGAATGGGCGCGCGAAGGGGTCGAACGCGGCGCAGGCGAAATCCTGTTGACCAGTATGGATGCGGATGGCACGAAAGACGGCTATGACTTGGAACTCACCCGGGCCGTTTCGGAGGCGGTGACGGTGCCCGTGATTGCGTCGGGCGGCGCCGGTACGCTGGATCATTTGGTCGAGGCCGTCACGGTCGGACGCGCCGATGCCGTGTTGGCCGCCTCGATCTTTCATTTTGGAACCTTTACGATACCTGAAACAAAAGCGTATATGCATGAGCAAGGAGTGGACGTGCGATGGGAAAAGAACTAGAGGAAGGCACACAGTTACAATTGGACTTTGATAAGTTGGCGAAAGCGGTTGCAGGCTCGCCGGGGATCATCCCGGTCGCCGTGCAAGATGCGGACTCGCGTGAGGTTATTCTGGTGGCCTACGTGAACCAGCAGGCGTTCAACAAGTCGTTGGAAGTGGGCGAGGCCGTGTTCTGGAGCACCTCGCGCAACGAGTTGTGGCACAAAGGCATGGAGTCCGGTAACAGTTTTACGCTGATCGAGGTCCGCGTGAATTGCGAACAGAACTCGTTGCTGTATGTTGTGCGGCCGAAAGGGGGCGGCATGTGCCACACCAAGAACCGGGACGGCCAGAGCCGGCACGGCTGCTATTATCGGCGACTCAACGAGGCCACCGGCCAACTGGAAAACCTTGATCCGTAAGCGAACGGTCGCCGGACCAAAGAGACTTTGATCATGTATACACCGTCGCAAAGTGACTTTATCGCCAAGGCCAAGCAGGGCAACCTGATTCCGGTATGGCGCGAGTTCGTCGCTGACCAGGAGACCCCGGTGCTGGCGTACGAGCGATTGCGCACTGCGCTGGCCGAGCAGGGCAAGGCGGCTGGCGCCTTCTTGCTGGAGAGTGTCGAGGGCGGGGAACATATTGCGCGTTACTCATTTCTCGGTGGCGCACCGCGCGCCCTGATCTATGCGCGCGGACGCCAAGTCGAAATCCAACACGCCGATGGCCAAACCGAGCAACTGGACGACGTGGAGCCGTTGTCGGCGGTAAAGGCCTTCATGGACCGCTTTGAGCCCGTGCCCGATCCGGCGCTGCCGCGCTTCTTTGGCGGCGCGGTCGGCTATCTCGGCTACGACGGCGTGGCGCAATTCGAAAAGGTGCCGCTCTGCGAGCGGCCCGGACTGGGCTGGCCCGACATGATCTTCGGGATCACGGAAACCATCATCATTTTTGATCACGTACGGCACACCATGAAGGTGGTGGCCAATGCATATGTCGAAGACGATCCGACCGCGGCCTATCAGCGCGCCATCGAGCAAATCGATGCGCTCTGTCGCGATCTCTCCCGCACGGTCCCGATGGTTGTGATGGATGCGCGAGATGAGCCGGAGCCGCTGGACTATCGCTCCAATACCGAGCCCGAGCACTTCAAGGCGGGCGTGGAGCGGGCGAAGGAATATATCCGGGCCGGCGACGTCATTCAGGTGGTCCTATCGCAGCGCTTCGAAGCGGAGACGACGGCGGAGCCGTTGGATGTCTACCGCGCCCTGCGCTCGGTCAATCCCTCGCCCTACATGTTTTGTCTCGAATTTGGCGACCGCGCCGTGGTCGGGTCATCGCCGGAAATTCATGTGCGGTGCGAAGATCAGCGGGTTGAGGTGCGCCCGATTGCCGGTACGCGCCCACGAGCGGCCGACCCGGAAGAGGACAAGGCGCTGGAACAGGAATTGTTGGCGGACCCGAAAGAGCGGGCCGAACATATCATGCTGGTTGATTTGGGCCGCAACGATATCGGCCGGGTATGCGAATACGGCTCCGTGCGTGTGCCGGAGTTGATGGTGATTGAGCGGTACAGTCACGTCATGCACATCGTGTCGGATGTGGAAGGTAAGCTGGCGAGCGGCAAGGACGCGTATGATGTCATGCGGGCGACCTTTCCCGCCGGCACCGTCAGCGGCGCGCCGAAAGTGCGGGCCATGGAAATCATCGCGGAGCTGGAAGCGGCGCAACGCGGCGCCTACGCCGGGGCGGTCGCCTATATCGGCTTTAGCGGCAACCTCGATTCCTGCATCACCATCCGTACCGTGCTGATGGAGGACGGCCATTCCTATGTGCAAGCCGGTGCGGGCATCGTGGCGGATTCCGATCCCCAAAAGGAGTTTGAGGAAACCCAAAACAAAGCCCGCGGCATGATCAAGGCGCTCGGCTTGGCGCAACGCTTTCACGCGATGCGCATGGGAGGCGATCTATGATTCTGGTCATCGACAACTACGACTCCTTCACCTACAACCTCGTCCAGTATCTCGGCGAGCTGGGTGCCGAAGTGCGCGTCGAGCGGAACGACGAGATCACCGTGGCCGATATCGAAACGATCCAGCCCGACAAGCTGATGGTCAGTCCCGGCCCCTGTTCCCCGAACGAGGCCGGCATCTCGTGCGCGGTGATCGACGCCTTCGCCGGTCGCATCCCGCTGTTTGGTGTCTGTCTGGGGCACCAGTGTCTCGGTCAGGTTTACGGCGGGCGCGTGATTCGCGCGGATCGACTGATGCATGGCAAGACTTCATTGATTCAGCACAACGGCAAGGACATCTTCAAAGACATGCCGAATCCGTTTGAGGCCACGCGCTATCACTCGCTTATCGTTGAACGTGACAGCCTGCCGGACTGTCTCGAAATTACAGCCGAAACCGATGCTGGCGAGATTATGGGGCTGCAGCATAAGACCGACCCGGTTTACGGCGTGCAGTTTCATCCCGAGTCGATCCTGACGCAGGAC
>SLAD01000215.1 GCA_007126995.1 Kiritimatiellia bacterium
AAGCCGATCTGCGCGGCGGTCCAATCCCGATGCGCCCGATCCAATTGCCGATAGATATGCCGCGCATCGATGAACAATACCTTGTCACGGCGCGGCGCATCGGGACCCTCACCCCCGCCCCCTCTCCCAGAGGTAGAGGGGAGGTTTGCGAGGATGTCGTTCAGGAGGTTCTCCGTGTCGTCGAAGATGCGTTCATTGGGAAATCGCAGCACGGTGTGGCCAAGCGCGCGGATATACGCATCGCGTTTGGCGTCCACCTTTTTTCGGTCGCGTGTGTTATGCACGGAACCGTCGAGTTCCACGACAAGGCAATGTTCGGCACAGAAGAAATCCACAATGTAGTGGCCGATCTGATGCTGCCGACGGAACTTCAGCCCCTCCAACCGGCGATCACGCAGCATCTCCCACAACGCTTCCTCCGCAGGAGTCTGTTTCTTGCGAAGCTTCCTGGCCTGCTCCACCAAGCCCTGAAATCTAAAGCCCCCTCTCCCTCTGGGAGAGGGCTGGGGTGAGGGTGGACAAGGCGGAAGCGCAGCTTTCGCCTTGTCCATGAACCACAATGTACAGGGTAGCGTGACGGTGTAGAACATGTTGGGGCCGACGGCGATCATGACGTCCATAGCCCCGCTTTCGATCAGCTTTTGCCGGATTTCCTGCTCGGAGGAACGGGCGTCTGAGGCGGAGTTGGCCATGACGAAGCCGGCCCGGCCTCCCCGCCCTGAGCGTGTCGAAGGGTTTTTCAGCGCGGAATGGAAGAGTTGAATCCAGAGGTAATTGGCGTTGTCCGTGCGCGGTAGGCCGAAGGGAAAGCGGCGTCCGGGACCCACCATGTCCTTCAAACGTTCCTTGTCCACCGCGTTGACGTTAAAGGGAGGGTTCGCGAGCACGAAGTCGAAGCGTCCGGTGGCGTTGTGTGGGTCGTCGTAATAGCTGTTGGTGTCGCCGCCATGTTTGATTTCGCCTTCCAACCCGTGGACCGCCAAGTTCATACGGCAGAGGCGGCCGGTATCGTCTGTCTTTTCCACCCCGCATATTGCCAGCTCGGTGGCGGGGTTCTTCCGGTGTTCGGCGACGAAGCGGGCGGACTGCACGAACATGCCACCCGAACCGCACGCGGGGTCCAGAATACGCCCATGGTATGGTTCAATGACTTCGGTCAGTAGGCGGACGATACTTGCCGGCGTGTAGAACTCGCCGCCCTTCGATCCCTCGGTCCGGGCAAACTGGCCAAGGAAATACTCATAGATCCGCCCGAACGCGTCGTAGTCCACCGTGGCGGGAATTTCAGAGAGTTTTTTGAGCAACTCCTTTAGCAGGGTGCTGGAGAACAGGTTATATGTTTTGGGCAGAATGCCTGCGAGCTGCGGGTTGTGCTTCTCGATGTCCCGCATGGCGGCGTTGACCTTCGCGCCGATGTTTTCGGCCTCGGGGAGGTTGAGCAGGTAGTTGTAGCGCGACTCCTCGGGCAGATAGAGGATGCCCTCGGCATGATAGGCCGCGGCGTCATCGACACGGCTGCCGCGACGGGCGGAAGAGCTGGCTTTCTCCAGTTTGGCGCGCTGGGCGGCAAAGCGGACTTCAGCGAATCGCAGGAATATGAGGCCGAGTACCGGGGCGGAGTATTCCTGCGACTTGAGGCCTGAATTGGCGCGGAACTGGTCGGCGGCATTCCACAGGCGTTTTTCCAGCACGTTGTTGGCGTCGTCTTTTGCCGATGGCGCGATCCAGATCATTCCAATGTGTCTCCTGAGACATCACGGACCCGGGCCGTTACCTGTCGCCATCACCCGTGCTGCCTGACCGGTCTCCCTACCTACGGGTGACCGGACGTTTACCAGTGCGCAGAGAGGTTACCAAACGGAAAAGGCGAATGCTAGACCCCAATTCTTCCCACGTCATACGGATCAAGACGCTTTTGATCGTGTATCATGAAGGTTGTTCTCGACACAAACGAGCTGATCGCTGCGTTTATTATGCATGGCGAATGCCATGAACTGCCGGAGCATTAACCGACATAATGATAAAACTGGAAGGTCACCCCGCCCGGCGCAAGAAGACATCGCGCTGGGCGAGTGAACGCTTGTCGAGGTTGCGCAGGCCGGCTTCCTCTGCCCACTGCATAGCCTCCAAGTACTCTTCTCGCGTGATGGCTCGTGCAATCCGAGGATAGTTAAACGCCATATGCTCGACGCGGTATTGGGCCATGATATTGACGTAGGTATCCTTTGATAGGTTATCCGCCACCCAGCGCACGAATTCGCGCGTGCCCGCAATCCGGTTGGGCATCACCAGATGCCGCACCATTAGTCCGCGCAAGGCCAGTCCCCGGTCATCCACGATCAAATCGCCAACCTGACGGTGCATTTCCTTGATCGCGTTCTGGGCCATTTCGGGATAGTCGTCCGCCCCGCGCACCGTATAGCGATCTGCCTCAGCGCCATCCATATACTTCAGATCCGGCAGATAGATATCCACTACGCCGTCCAGCAACCGGATCATTTCCACCCGCTCATAACCGCCGGTGTTGTAGCAAATCGGTAGTTGCAGCCCTTTATGCAACGCCTTGCGCGTTGCGTTCAGAATGTTGGGCATGACGTGGGTGGGGGTCACCACATTGATGTTATGACACCCCCGCCGCTGCAAATCGATCATCATGTCGGCCAATTGATCATCCGTCACTTCCCGTCCGCGCCCTTCATGGGCGATCGGCCAGTTTTGGCAGAAGACACAGCGCAAATTGCAGTGGGAAAAAAAGATGGTGCCTGAACCGCCGCGACCGACAAGAGGGAGCTCTTCTCCGTAGTGGGCATGATGACTAAACACGGTTACTTTGCTGGATGCGCCGCAGAAACCTAAATCGCCGGTGGTGCGATCTGCCCGGCACTGACGCGGACAGAGTCGGCAGCGGGAGAAATACGCATAGGCTTGTTCAACCCGGTCCGCCAGCAGACCTTCGTCCTCCAGTCTGGCATACGCCGGCGTCCAGTCGGAGGGCATGGCCCGTGGAGCCGCACCGTTGCTACAGGCACCCGCGAAAACCGATCCGCCGGAAATGCACATGTTTCGAATAAACGCCCGCCTCGAGATCGCCATGGGGACACTCCCATTTACTTCTTCATTAGGTGGAGGGTACACTACGACTAGCACAAAATCAAACTGGGCGCACGCCAGACCCAGGGGATAGCATCAACCCCGTTGCATCCTCGCCCCACTCCGGTGTAATCTTGGGCCGCACGGATGGAGGTTAACTCATGGACATAAATCAAGATGCGCCCGCGATCGCGTCGGCGATTCATATTGACCATGTTCAGCCGGACGAGGTGGACACGTTGCTGAGCCTGTTTATCGATCTCTTCCATGATCGCGAACCGTTGACGCGATGTATCGGCCTGAGCCGGGAACGCATGCAGGAGTTTGCGCGGTCGACGTACGCGGCGGAAGAGACCAGTGCGCGTTCCCAGCGGTACTGCTGGCTGGCACGGGCGGGTACTGCGGGAAACGAAGCCGTAGGTTTCATCGTATGTGATGATCCGGCGGCAGAGGGAAGCGAACCCGCGCTGCCGGATAACCTGACCGATCACGAGCGTGAGCAGGTGTCCTTCATGCTCGGGCTACTCGAAGCTGTCCGTAAGCCCAAGCAAGGCCAAATCGCGGCACGAGCGGGGCAATGCCTGCATATCGCGGCCGTCGGCGTGAGCCCCGGATACGAAGGCCTCGGCATCGCCACCCGCCTTTTACAAGCGGCTCTCGCGGACGCCGCGGCACAAGGGTTCACGTGTGCCTTCGCGGAATGTACGAGCAGCGCATCGCGCAGATGCCACGAAAAGAGCGGATTCCGAAGCCTGCATTCCGTGGACATAAGCGCGTTCATGGCGAAAGGTATGCGCCTACCCCCCGACAGCGAGCTGGAACTTCATCTGCTCTGGAAAGATCTGTCGGACACGGACTGATAATGACAACGAACCAGGATATCGCACGTGCTTTGCGGAAAGAGGTATTGCAGCCACTGGTCAACAGCAGACCCGGCAAACAGGCGATCATCGCCATTGATGCGCCCAAACAATCCGTTCAGTGGGTCGGCGTAGCAGGTGCAAACGAAGCGGGCCAAGCCGTCACAGAAGAGACTCCCTACTTTATCGCGAGCATCGACAAATTGTATAATGCCACCATTGCGCTAAAGCTGATGGAGGCCGACCAACTCAAGCTGGATAAATCCATCTGCGACTATTTACCGGACACGACTACGCGGGGCCTGCATCGGCTGGATGGGAAAGATCGCACCGCCGAAATCACGCTTAGGCACTTGTTGACTCACACCTCCGGCCTGGCGGACTGGTTCGAGGATTATCCCAAGGGAAGCCCTTGCCTGGCGGACGTCGTATTTGCAGAAGGAGATAGGGAATTAACGAGCGACGAGCTTTTCGGGCATGTGCGGGACCGACTCAAGCCGCACTTTCCGCCGCAGGAGTTGACCAAGGCGCGACAGAAGATTCGCTATTCCGACACCAACTTCATCCTGTTGGCCGAGATCATCGAAGCGGTGACGGGACAACCGTTGCATGAAGTGCATCAACAGATACTCTACAAACCGCTAGGCCTGTCCCACACCTACTTCCTCAAACGCAGCTCACCGTTATCCCCCACCCCGCCGCCGATGGTGTTGCGCGTCAAAGG